>JAPLML010000139.1 GCA_026387055.1 Planctomycetota bacterium
GGAGACGCCCCGAGGAGGAACACCCGCCAGCCTGCTTCGGCCGCCCTGGCGATCAAGTGGAAGAACAGGTCACAGCCCGTACATCGCCGGGCCGTGACGCCATGGAGCAATCTCGCCGCGATAGCCACGCCGATCCCGTCGCATAAGCCAACATCCGCCTCGGCAAGAACGCTCCGCAGCCGCGCGTCTCCCAAGGCCGTTTGGATCTTCTCGGGGTTGATGGCCACCCAGAAGGTCTTGCGCCCGGCGGCGATCGCGTCCTCAGCGCATTTCACAGCCTCGGCATACGAGTCAAACGGCACGACCCCGATGCCCAGGATGGACAACGGTCGAGGCATAGGAACCAAGGTCGGACTGGATAGCGTCATAGGCTCTTCCGTAAGACCGAAAACAGCCTTCGGCGGCAAAGCGTTCTGATCAGTGCTCAGGTCGCAACGGGCCACGCCGCAGGTTCGCGCCCGGCGGGCCCCGGCAACCCCGTTCAGTCCGTTCCGATGCGGCTCCCCGCTCGGGGCTGAACGTCTCCCTGCGGCCCGTGAGCCTCATCATCCCGCAGCACGTCTCCGGCCGACCCTCGGTTCTCGGATGCAGTAGCCCCAGGAGGCACGGCAAACTGGCCGGCGACACCCATCATGTTGGTCGCCATCCACTCGTCCAGCAAGCGCCCGAACAGCATCAGACGGCGCCCGGCGGTTTCAAGCGAGCCGTCCACCCGGAGCCCAGCCTCGATCCAGACAGAGGCCTCGGGGATGCCGTTACGGATCGGCACCGAAATCGTGATGATCTCATGGGGCGACAGAGTCTCCGAGGTCCGCCGCCACACGGACGTGTGGGCCGCCGTCTCATCGAGGGTCTGAGAGAGGGCCAGCCGCTCGAAGCCCATCTTCTCTGCGACATCACACGCCGCATGCCAAAGCCCTTCGAACGATCTCGCCTCGCGCATCCGCAACTGGGCATCTTCAAAGCAGTGTTTCTCTTCCTTGACTTGGCGAGCGATAGCCGCGTTGCGTTTGAGGGCCGCGAGCGTTTCTCTCAGCCGCGAGCCGCCCACGAAGTGGAACAGCAACAGCAGGAGCAGCACGACGCCGCCCATCAGCGCAATCGTCCATGTGGCTCGGGTCACCAGCATGGCCATCGCCAGACCCGCCGCGAGCAAGGTCGCTCCGTAGAGCACCAGGACCGCGTGACGTTGCTGAAGACCCAGGTCAAGCAAGCGGTGATGGATGTGCCCCCGTTCGGCGGCAAAGATCGACCGGCGGTCAAGGATGCCCCGGCGGACCACGGTAAAGAGCGTGTCCAGCAGGGGAATGCCCAATACGGCCGCAGGAATGGCCATGCCTATCACGGTGGCGGCCTTCGCCACGCACACCACGCTGCCGGCACTGATGATGAAGCCCAGAAACAGACTCCCGCAGTCGCCCATGAATACCTTGGCGGGGTTGAAGTTGAAGAACAGGAAGCCCGTCAGACTTCCCAGCAAGGCAAGCATCAGAACACCCATGACGATCTGGCCTGTGTAGAATGCAAAGACGGCGATGACACCGCAGACGATCGCCGATATGCCGGCCGCGAGACCGTCAAGCCCGTCGAGGAAGTTGAGCCCCACGGTGACCGTCACGATCCACAAGACGGTGGCCGGCCAGGATAGCCATCCCAACTCGAACGAGAATGCCGACCCGAAGGACATCGAATCGATCCGAGCCCCGGACGCGCAGACCGCCAACGCGGCCCCGATCAGGGCAATCAGCTTGAACAGGGCCCGCACGGAACGTATGTCGTCGATCAAACCGATGACGAACACAAACACGCTGGCCAGGAGCAAGACGGTCATCTGCGTCTGGACCTTGCGGAAGGCCTCGCCGATCGTATTGTCGAGGACAGAGGCCGGCAGGATCATGGCGAGTGTGGCTAAGACAAGAACCACACCCCCGATACGCGGAACAGGCGACTTGTGCACCTTCCGTAGACCTGGTGTGTCGACCCACCCAAACCGTCTGGCGAGGCGCGTAACGACAGGCGTCGCGAAGATCGCGACCAGCGCCGCTCCGAAATAGACGGTCAGGTAGGTGTGCACTTGGAATCCCCTCAAACAACACACGCCGTCTTCTAACGCGAAACCAGACCCATCTACTCGATAGGTTCCAGCAAGTCGGCATCAATCTCCAGCGATGCGCCCTGCCCCAGAATCGAGACCTCCAGCACGAGGCGCGCCACAGCCTTCCGGTGGACGACGACACCCTCGATGCCCTGGAAGGGGCCGCCCCTGATCCGACAGCGCTTCCCCTGCACGGCAAAGGGGTAAAGATCCAGCTCGGCCTTGTTCGACAGCGCCTTCTCGATGGCGGCCAGGTCCTCGATCAGAGACAACTGATCGCAGACGTCCAGCGTCTGGCAGAGCCGATTGGTCGTCATGGCCCTGTAGCGGTCCGCGTCGCTGCCGCAGAAGAACACGTAGGAGGGGAACAGGGGCATCAGCACGTGGCGTCGCTTGCCCCCGGAGATCGTCAGGCGTTCCACGAGGGGCAGGAAGTAGCCGATGCCGTGGTGCAGCATGTCCCACGCGAAGGCCTTCTCACACCGCGCCCGCGTGTGGGCGACCCACCACCTCCCCGCCAGGTCCGTGATCCTCGACGCCGAGGGGGGCAGCACGGGCGGATTCTCGGATAGCTTTAGCATGTCAATCTCTTGAACGATTGTCCGTCGCGGGCGCACTCCGTCCCTGTCGGTGCACCGACGGGGATCCGACGCCTCAGAATCCCGCCGAACGCGGCGGTCGCGTTAACGTCCACACGCCCCCGGCATCAGGGGCGACAGCCATCGCTTCGTAAGGGCCGCACGGCCTCTTCAAGCGGCACCGGGCAAGTCAGCGTCGCCCCTGCCCTTACCCCTACAGCTACGGCAGATTGTGCTTGACATCCCCACCGTATTGTGGTTATCACACTAAAGCGGCAGGCCCGGAGACGCGATGTCTCCCGGTTGCCCGCCGTGAACCAGCGCCTTCCCGCCAGGTTGGATCGCTGGTTCACTTTTTTCTTGTCTATCGACTCCTTCGACGACAACTCTCCAGCCCTTCTTCGACGACGATCGGGGCTGAAGTTCCTACGGTTCTGCGCTACACACTGTCATCTGTACATATTGATGTGATAGTTTCCCCTCGTGGCCCTCGCCGTCTACGCCCGCGAACCGGCGGGTGGGCGCCGCTTCGCGCGCGTTCGTCCGGCATGGCGACGGCTCGACCGAAGTTGTTCTACGAACACGGTTGTCATCAGCGCAAGGGAAAAACGCGAGGGGGGCCATTTAGGCCGAGAAAATGAGAAAAATGGACGGCCCACGACAACGCCGCCGGGCCGCGCCGAGCGTGCCCGCCAAGCGGCACGCGTCCTGCCGATTCCTGTGTGGAATCGATCCACCTCAACGCCCCCCGACCCATGTTTAGCTCAGGATGACGGTAACCGCGCGACTAACAACAAGTCACCGGGCACACACACGTTCCTCACCGGTGCTCCACAGCATCAACGAGTGGAAGTATACACCCAATCCTAGTGCTGTCAAGTCCTGCGCCCCGAGATTCCGCCAGAATCTGTTCTCTGCAATACTCAAATGCACGGTAGCGGGAATTCGTACACTATCATGTACTATTCGGCGAGGCAAGTCCCAGCCGGGACTCCTGTCGCGCCCAGCATCGCTGCGACCGATTGTCCCATTTGCCTGGACGCGCCTGCCGCAGGATCGTCGTTCCCTCGACCAAGTCGTGGCACGACCCCGGGAGTACCTTTGGCCGCAGGACCTGATGCGTGCGGCAATCGCACACCACGGACAGTTTCGGGGAGTGGCAGAACGTGAGCTCCTTGCCCTGTGGCGGACCGCGAAGCGCCGAGACAAGTCACGCGATGCCAGTCTGGTGGAATCGCTGGCGACATCGAGGCGGGGCGGCCTTCCGCTGCCGGCGGCGCAGGAGAATCCCAAGCCCGCCGAGGGCCGCCAGCGCCAGCGTTGCCGGTTCGGGCACCGTGCCGAGCGGGCCGCCGATGCCTAGCGGTTCGCCCCAGAGCCAGCCCGCCCCGTACGTGAGGCCCAGGATGGTCACGTCGTTGTCGTCGATCCGGCCGTCGTAGCCGCAGATGTCGCCCTCGTTCCAGTAGTGGCTGGTCGTGATGCCACCATCGTAGAAGAGGTTGATGAACGTGACGTCGTTGTCGTCGACGCAGCCGTCGAGGTTGACGTCGCCGTTGTAGGTGAACTTCACAAGAACGGTGCTCAGGTCGACCGGCTCGCCGGAGAACACATCATAGGGCAGGAAGAGCATATCATTCTGAGCATACCCCAGGCCGTACTTGATGGGGTCGGCGGCGGCAGCACTCGATACGATGCCGTTACCCGTCCACGTCAGGGCGTTGTACCCCGCGGCGAGCCACTGCTTGACGTTCTCAAGCTCGGGCGAAGGCATGTGCGGCGTCCCCCCCGTGTAGTGGACTATCATGCTGTTGTCGGTCAGGTCCAACTGGGCGGCCGCCGGGTCAATGCTCAGGCCCCGGGTGACGAGGACCTTCGCCCCGCCGGCGGTGACCTGCGATGCGCCGCTTGCGAGGTTCAGCGCCGCCAGGTGCTGGGTCGCGCCGAAGTTCACATGCCCCGTGCCGCTGACGTTGACCGTCAGGTTGAAGAGCGTGGTCGTGCCGGCGTCTGAGTTGAGGTTGACGCCGCCGCCCTGGACATGGGGTGAGGGTCGAAGGCGGCGCCGAACTGGAGCGTTCCCCCGTCGAAGGTGATGTTCGTTCCCGCCGAGGCCGGCGCCTGGCCGAGGCTGGCGTCGGCCCGGACGTTCAGAACGCCCGCGTGGATGAACGTGCCGCCCGCGTAGGTGTTCGTGCCCGAGAGGGTCAGCGTCCCGGTGCCGTCCTTGGCCAATCCGCCCGTACCGGAAATGGCGCCGCTCAAGGACGAATCTCCTGCACCATCCACCAGGAGCAGGTGGCCGGGCGAACTGCTCCCCGTGTTAACGGAGCCCGTGACGATCAGGCCGCCGGCGGCAAACGTAAAGGCGTTCGCGCCGGGGGCGCTCTGGAAGGCAATCCCTGTGACGGTCGGCGTGCCATCGACGGTGATGACGCGCTGCGACGTGGCGGCAACGTCGAAGCGCAGGGACGCGCAATACATGACCAGTCCGCTGAAACCGGAAACCATGTCTTCGTCCACAAAGCCCTCGGACCAGTTGGCATCGCTGTACCAGTTCCCAGACTCGCTGCCCGTCCATGCAGACGTGACAGGCGTTACCACGTAGGGCAGGTATCCTGTGCGCGCCATGTAGTTACTCACCGTGGAGAGCATCATCGGGAGCATGGTATCGATGCCCCCGCTGCCGTCGTTGTAGATTGCATAGTGAGCACCCATGAGGTACATCTCGCCTGGCGAGCCGGTCGTCACAAAGGTCGGGCTGCCGCTGTCGCCCCCCACAATGCGTGCTCGATCCGGCGTCGTCGTATCAAAGAGGAAATCGCAGTATGTCGCCGGGTCATCGCTGAACTTGAATATGTCGTTAATCCAATTCTTGCCGATCCTTGCTGTATTGCCATACAAGAGGAGATCTTGAGGGCTGGGGGGGACCAGGTAGTTGTCGGCCAAGTAACCTAGGAAGAGGACAGAATAGTGATGGACGTTGTCTTGCGGCGGAATCGGGGCCGTAAACGTTCCGACCGCCAGGTCGCCAAGCAGGGATCCCGACAGGGCGCCGACCGCGTAGCTCTTCACAGGGCCGTCCGTTGAGGCAAACTGGATTGTCGCTCCTGATCCAGGGGAGTAGTGGGCCGCGTAGAG
>JAPLML010000243.1 GCA_026387055.1 Planctomycetota bacterium
AGGATCGAGCGGAAAGGCGACGTGCTGAACGTGTACAAGTCGAGCGACGGAAACGACTGGGGCACCGCCGTGGGCACACACGCTGTAACCCTCAAGGACCCTGGCCAGGCGGGCCTGTTCGTGACGTCCGGGAACAATGCCACGACCAGCACCGCCAAGTTCAACAATGTGTCCATGCAGGGACGCTCTTCGGACGCGGGGGCTCCCTGACGGAACCATCCCGACCTCCAAGGCGGCGGACTTCATGCACGTGTCAGGTCCGGCGGCCAAGCTGGGGACCGGTTCACCTGGCAGGTTTGATCTGGTCCCGCATGCGCGTCGTGGTGCCCCCGAGCAATCCGCCGGACGCACCACCTGGGCCTACGGCCCCGCGTCGGGCCGTTCGAGCGCCCAGAGGAGCCGCGTACCGGACCTCCCTGGCAGATCGCGGGCCCCTGACTGCCTGTTTTCGACGACGCCCGATCCGACTGCGAGTGTTATACTAGCACGACCGTATCATCCACGACCTGAACGCTCCTGGCTGCAAGAAGGAGACGGCTTCCATGACAAGACAGACCGCCAGCCGACCCCAGGGCCCGGCCTATGTGAGGATCACCGAGGATCTCAAATCGCGAATCAGGCAAGGTCGCTGGCCTGTGGGGGCGATGCTGCCCAGCCGCCATTCCCTGGCGCGGGAGTACGGCGTGGCCCTGGTGACCATGCAGCGGGCCGTTGAGCAGCTTACGCAGGACGGAACGCTCCAGGCACACCCGGGGCGAGGGACGTTCGTGGCGTCGCCTCCGGCGCCGGCCGATGCGGGCGCCTCCGCTAGGGCTGGCTCAGCCCGCACGATGTCCGGGCTTCCCACGATGGCCCGGCATGCTGCCGACTCCGCGCAGCCGCAGTCCCTCTCCTCCGCCACGGTGGCGATCATCGTGCCGGTGCGGATCGCCGAGCCGCCCGCGGCCGCCTGGGAAGAGGCTTGGGAACCCCTTGTCGTGCGGGGCGTGGAACGGGTGATCGCGGGCGTCGGAGGAAGGACGCGGTTCCTCTCCCTCGACCAGCCCGACAAGGGCGGCCCGGTCTCCTGGGGCGAGGCCGTCCGGCGGTTGGCGGCGGAGGGTGCCAGCGCCATCATCGTCATTGAGATCTACGATTACGCGGGCGCCCAGTCGGAGATCGTGTCGGCGGCCGTGGGCCTGGCCTGCCCGCTGGTCTACGTGACGTGGCGACCGGTGCCGTACTTCATCCCGCACGTCTACTATGACGCGCGGCACGCGGGTTACCAGGCGGCCGAGCACCTCCTCAAGTCGGGCTACCGGCGGCTGGTCTTCTTCCAGCCCTTCACGGCCCAATGGGTCATGGACCGCCTGGCCGGGGCGCGCGATGCTGCCCGAAGATCCGGCCTGGCGGCGGACTCGGTCCGGGCCTATCCGGGCTCGCCCCACCCCTATCCGCCTGGGGCGGACCCGGTGGAGGTGGGCTACCGATCGGCCCGGAAAGCCTTGGCCGCCGGGGTGCTGCGGCCCCCATCGCCTGGCGCCAAGGAGCGGACGGGCGTCATCGCCGTCAACGACCACACGGCCTACGGCGTCCTGCGCGCGGCCACGGAGGCCGGGCTAACGCCCGGGCGGGATTTCGGCCTGATCGGGTTCGACGACGCTCCCCAGTCACGGGTCGTGGGCCTGACGAGCGTGCGTCCGCCGCTGGACGCCTTGGGGGAAGAGGCGGGCCACCTGGTGGCGCGGGCCTTGGCAGGCGACGCCTCGGCGCTCCAGGTGGGCCTGCGGTCGCTTCTTGTGCCGCGCGCCTCGACATGCCTGCAGGCTGCAGGCGCCAAGCGACGCGCCCGGCGCGAGGCCTGAGGGAGGGATACGATAGGGCAAGCCGCACCATTTGGGAAAGGAGCGTAACGCGATGTGTTCGGGCAACTTCGCCTCTCACCGACTGGCACAGGGCGTCCTGGCGGCGGCCGCGGTCCTCGGGCTGGTCTGTGCCGCCCGGGCGGAACCGGAGTCCGACTACCGCGAGATCTGGAAGATGCCGAGCTTCCGCAAGGCCATGCGGATGACCGAGGACAAGAAGAACCTTGCCGTCCAGTTCCTGCGGGCGAGCGTCCCCGGCAACGCCCTGTGGCCGGGCGACAAGGTCGACCTGACGTTCCAGGTCGCCAACCAGACGGGCGAGGCCCTCTCGCTCAAGGGGCGGGTTGACGTCATCCGCTACGGCCTCGTCGGCAATCCCGACGACATCTGGGACCGCACGGCCGTCGCGCTGGGCGACGGCGGGTCCACGCCCGTCGAGTTCAAGGTGGACGCGAAGGGCTTTGCGAACGTCACGGTGAAGCCGACGGTGCCCGAGACGTTCGGCGCCTACGGGATCATCCTAGACGTGGGCCCGCGCGGCCGGTACTTCGTCACGTCGTGCATCCGGACGTTCCGGCACGACGCGAAGATGCCGCAAGTGCCGCAGTTCACGCTCGATAACGATTACGTGCCGCTCCTCGTGCGGATCGGTGCGGCCCGCAACCGCGTGGCCGACACGCCGTACCTGCCGACGACGGACCCCGGCTTCGCCCGGTTCTTTGCGGAGAAGATCGACAAGCCCCTGGCGGAGCTCAAGGAAGCGGGCCTGCCGGTGCTTCTGGAGTTTGGTGCCGGCGCCTTCGACGGCCCAACCCAGCCGCTCGGCACGGGGCGGCCGTTCCTCGATGAGGCCGGCGTGATGGCGCCGGACCTCAGCGGCGGGAAGATGGACGGGGCCTGGCTCCCCTCGTACGACGAGGACTGGAAGAAGTACGTCAAGATGGTGCTCCGCAAGTACGGCTGGCCCAAGGGGCCAGTGATGAGCGTCGACCTGTGGAACGAGCCGTGGAACGGCGTCTCCATCAGCGGCTGGGGGGCGGACGACCTGCGGTACCGGGAGATCTACACCAAGCTCGGTGAGGCCGTGGACGAACTGCGCCGGGAGGAAGCCATTGACGTCATGATCGGCGGGTGCGACTCGTCTTCGAACACCTTCGACAAGCTCTTCCCGGACGGCAAGGACACATTCCTCAAGTGGCTGGACTTCTGCACGATCCATTATCAGGGCCTGGACATCCCGTCGGTCTACAAGCCGTGGCGCAGCCGCCAGGGACCGCACGGCCCCGTGCGGGCATGGGACGAGGAGAGCTGGGTCGCCAACGCCGACGACCGCGTCGCGGGCACGCTGGCCCCGTTCCTCGCCGCCGGCTATGAGCGGGTCGTGGGGATCGTCGGCAACGTCGTCAGCACCGACTGGTTCCAGCGGCCCGTCGAGGTGTTCAGGGACGACGGGAAGAAGACGCGGGTCGAGGTGAGCCACACGTACCCGGTGGCGGCGGCGGTGGGCGCGATGACCCACTTCATCGGCCAGAGGAAGTTTCAGGAGATCCTCTTCAAGAATGGCCTCCCGTGGGTCTACGTGTTCGGCGGCCTGCCGGGCGCGGACGGGAAGGAGGACGTCGAGGACCGGACGATCGTCGTGGTCGGCGACATTGGCGCGTCGATCGGGTTCGACCGCGTTCTGTTTCGCACGGTGCGGGGCCTGGCGGAGGTGAAGCACAAGCAGGAGCTTCGGGCGAAACTGGCGGCGCTGGCGGCGGATGCCCCGGCCGGGGACCGGGCGAAGCTCGAGAAGGCCGTCGCGACGCCGGAGACGTTGAGCGGCGCCTCGATGACCCTCTCCGACGGCAGTGGCTTCCTGCGGGCGCCGCGCCTCTTCCTGTACGACTTCTACGGCAACCTGGTCCCGTCGAAGGGTGGGAAGATCGTCGTGCCGCTGGACCACCGCGGCTTCTTCCTGCGGGCCGACGGGAAGCCCGACTCCTTCGACGCGCTCCGGAAGGCCATCGAGACCGCGGACATCCGTGGCTATGAGCCGCTGGAGACGGTGTGCCTCGACATGCTCGCGCCGGTCACCGAGGGCGCGGTTCTGCGCCTGCGGCTCACGAACATCCTGAACCGGCCGGTGAGCGGCACGCTGAAGCTCATGCTCGGGCGCTTGCGGCTCGACGCCCCCGCACGCCTGAGTTTCCAGCCGCACGAGACGCAGCGGGTGGACGTGAAGATCGTGGGCGGCGACCCGGCGCCGGACAACAGTTACCCCCTGGGCATCACGTTTGACGCCGGGAGCGACGGCGCCGCCGTGCACGAGGAAGTGAT
>JAPLML010000351.1 GCA_026387055.1 Planctomycetota bacterium
ACTGCCACGTCGTATCGACCGTGAGTCCTGCCGCGCGGCCGCGGGCATGCTCGCGGACCGCCAGAATCGCCTGGCCGTCGCCCGACTCGGCCAGCAGGCGGGCCGCCGGATGAAGCGGGCCGACGCCGCTCGCGCCGGAGAGCGGCGGCAGGGCGTCGAAGCTCATCGGCAGCCCCTCCGCGCCGTCGAGGCTGAAGATGAAGTGCTGCCGGCCGGCGGTCGTCAGCTTGAGCCGGACTCGCCCCTCGACCTGTCCGTCGTTTGCCGAAATCGCGAACGGCAGCACCTCGGCCAGGGGCGTCGCGGCCCACCCGCCGACACCGTACGCGGCCAGACCGCCGAGCGTGAGGAGTCCCGCGCCGCCGCTCTTGACACGCTCCGCCAGCCGCGCAGTCACTGCGGGCGGCACGGCCGAGGCAAGAAGGTCGCCGAGGATGACCACGCTGAAGCCGTCGAGATCGTCGGACGCCAGAGGCGCACTCGCCGCGCCGCCCGTCAGGATGCGGCGGTCGAGTTCAATCTCCTTCGCCTCGCCCAACGCACGGGCGATGTACTTGCCCTCCGGGTGAAGCCGGCCATCGAGGTAGAGGACGCGGATGCCGCCCTCCTCCACGCGGACGGTCGTCTCGGCCCGGTTGTTCGTGGCGATGAGTTCGCCCGGCGCGGGCTCGACCGCGAGGGCGATCTTCGCCGTCCCCGCCGCGTCAAGCGGAGGCGTGTACACAAGTTCCTGCGTCGTCCGGTTCGACGCGGGCGCCACCGGCTGCCGCGCCACCTCCTTGCCGTTCACCGAGAGGACCGCGTCGACCTTCCTGCCCGCCATGCCGAGCGTGGCCACGACGGCCCGGACCTGCGGCCGATTGCCGACGAAGACCCGCTCCGGCGCCCGCAGGTCCCGCACCGCCACATCGAAGACGCCGGCGATCGGCGTGTCGCTCCCCACCGCCACGGCGTGCACCTTGACGCCGCGCTGGGCGAGGACCCGCGCAACCGCCTCGGCCGATCCGCGCGAGCGGGTCGCGCGGCCGTCGGAGATCACCGCCACGGCCGCCAGGGGCGAAGGCGTGTCGTCGTACGGCCCCGTGCCGCGCTCCTGCCGCACGACCATCGTGCCGAGCGCCTCGGCGAAGTCGGTCCGCGGGTCGGCGCTCTCGGGGGCGAAGTCGCCGATCGGACGGGGCCGCACGCCGAACGCGTACGGGTTGATGATCCACCGGGCGGCCAAGTCCGCGTAGGGCTTGCCCGCGGCGAGGAAGGCGAACCGCACCGCATCGCGCCGGCTCAGGGCCTGGACAGCCCGCTCCTCGCCCCCCGCTTTGCGCGGCGGGTCTCCTGACCCGCCGCGCACAGGGCCTTGCGCCTCTCCCTGTGTGCCACGGCCGGTCTTGTCCGGCCGTGCCTCTGCCGGCAATGGAGCATCGCGGATGGCCATGCTGCGGGAACCATCGACAAGGAACGCCACCTCGCCCATGACGCTCTGGCGCCCCTGCCATCTCGCCTCCGGCTTGAGCAGAAGCATGGCGACGGCGACGACCACGAGCGCCCGCAGGACGATCAGTAATACGCGCCGGCCGCGCGCCAGGGGCATCGGCCAGCGCCACGCCGCCAGCACCATGACCGCCACGAGGGCAAAGACAACCGCGCCCGCCCACACCGGCGCCATCACCGGGCGGAGCACGAGGTGCCCGCCGATCTGGATCTCCGCCAACACCGCGCAGACTCTCCCTATGGACTGGTGCAAGCCTCCGGAAGTACCATCGGCCAAAAAGACATTGCAGATTGCAGATTTCAGATTGCAG
>JAPLML010000041.1 GCA_026387055.1 Planctomycetota bacterium
CTCGGCCTCGGCCTCGACCCCGAGGGCCTCGAGGCGCCGCAGCACCGCGGCGGCCTCCTGGGCCTCGGGTCCGGAGCGCCGCCACACGGCGTCGAGAAACGCGCGGTCCTCGCCCTCGGCCCGCTGGTGGGCGATGGCCAGGAGGACCGACGGGCGCATGGCCAGGAGGTCGGTCGGGCCGTCCCCGCCGCGGCAGTCCTTGAGGTCGTCGCGGACCTGGTAGGCGATGCCGAGGGCCTCGCTGTAGCGGTGGAGGACGCCCCAGACCTCGTCGCCGGCGCCGGCGGCGATGGCGCCCAGGCGGAGGGCGACCTCGAAGGCCGGGGCGGTTTTGCGTCGAAAGATGTCGATGACTTCGGCCGTGGAGAGGGGCTGCGGCCGCCGGGCCCAGCAGAGCTCCGAGCCCTGGCCGATCGTGAGGTCGCGGTGCCCCCGGGCCGCCGCCAGGAGCATGGCCGCCCGCGCGTCGGCGGCCAGGCCACACTCGGCGATCAGGCGGTACCCCTCGCCCAGGAGGAAGTCGCCGACGTTCAGGGCCACGGGGGTGCCGTACGTCTGGTGGAGGGTGCGGTCGCCGTACCGGCGGTCGTCGCCGTCCTCGATGTCGTCATGGACCAGGGAGGCCTTGTGGAAGCACTCGATGGCGATGGCGATGCGGCGGATGTCGTCGGGCAGGGGGCCCTCGGCCTCGCCGCCCAGCGCCCGGTAGGCGCACGCTGCCAGCAGGGGCCGCCAGCGCTTGCCGGCCTTGGCAAGCCAGGCCCGCGCGATCGCGTCGGTCTCGCCGGTGGACGGGCCGAGCGTCTGGGCGAGCGCCTCCGCGGCGAACCAGGACTCCACCTCGCGGCGCAGGGCGTCGATGTTGACGCGCGCCGGCGCCACGCTGCCGTTTAGGTGGATCGCCTCCCAGACCCAGTCGACGTCCACGGCGGTTTCGGAGCAGCCGTCGTACAAGAGCGGGACGGCGATGCCGGGGACGGCGGCCGACTCCATCAGCGGGTAGATGCTTTCGAGGGCCGCCATGCAGCTCACGCCCAGGACGCCCTCGATCTTGCGCTCGCGAATGAGGGCCATGACGACGGCCGACCCTTCGGCCACGAGGACGGCGTAGCCGAGCCGCTCGGCCTCGGTCTTCAGCCGATGGATGGGGCACTTGCCGCAATCGGCGCAGACGAGGCCCAGGGCGTCGATCGATCCGGCGCACTCGGCCTCGCACCGCAGGCACTTCGGGAGGAGCAGCAGGCGCCGATCAAACGGCACGGCCGCGATCGTGTCGCGCCACGCCTCGTTTGAGATCAGGACGGCGATGAATTTGCGGTACTGGGCGTCGGCCCCGGTGGCGGCCAGGATGCGGTCGGAATGGAGCCGCAACTCGTCGATGGAGAACGGCGGCACGGGGCGGCGGGCCGTCACGTAATCGCGGATGGCGGTGCGGAGCCGGTCGCGCTCGGCCCGATCGGGCGGCACGGGGGCGCAAGCGCCCTTGCCGGCCTCGCCGGGCCGTGCGGCGTGAATCGCCAGGTTGTCGAAAGGTTCGGGCATTCTCACCACGGATTGCGCGGCGGGTCTCCTGACCTGCCGCGTTCAAGTGCTACTCTCGGCATCCCCGGGGCCACGGTCTATGGCGCGGTGGGTCAGGAGACCCACCGCGCACCCTTCAAAGCCTCGCGGCCTACGCGCCCAGCCCTCCCAAGGCGGGTCTTCGACAAGCTGGGCGGCTAAATGGCCTGAGGGCGTCAGGCTCGCGCCTCAAACGGCGCTTGTGGCCCCAGCGGCCACGCGCTCGGCGATCAGGCGTCGGGCGCGCACAAAATGCTTCCGCCAGGACCGGACCTCGGTCCGCCCGAGGAACTGGATCAGCATCCGCTTGAGCCAGGGCACGCCCCCGGCCCTCTGATTATCCCAATATACGAGGGGAATCCACCTAAAATTCACCTCGTAGCACGCCGTGTAGAGGTCCAGGTGTTCTGCGGTCATCGTCGCCAGGCCGAAAGGCACCCCGCCCGGCCGCACCGGCTCGTAGAAGACGGGGAACACGGCGGCCCGCCTCGCGGCCAGGTGCTCGACCAGCCGCCGCGTCCGGGCCACATCGTCGGGCGTCTCGCCCGGAAGCCCCAGGACGAGGCTGAAAACGGGGAAGAACCCCGTCCGCCCCAGCCGGTCGGCGGCCTCGCGGACCATCTCCTCCCAGTCGTCCGGGTCGAACGGCCCGATCTTGCCGGGCCCGTTGGCGGCCACGAGGCGGCCGTTGGCGCTCTCGACGCCGAGGTTGACCCAGAGGTAATCGGTCCGGGCCTCCCACTCGAGAAGCCGGCGGATCTCCCGCAGTTCGTCGTCCCCAAGTTGGAGGACCGACGAGACGTTCGCGTGATCGATTTGCGCCAGCCTGAGGCCCGGCACCTGCCGGATCTTGGTCAGGAGCGAGCGCAGCCGCTCAAAGTTAACCCGCGAGCCCGCAGCGCCGTAGCGGAAGAAATCCTCGCTGCTCGAGACGAGCGAGCCCACCCCGGCGGCGGCGTTGGTCCGAACGTCGGCCAGGATGGTCTCGGGCGCGAGGTGCTCCATCTTGCGGCCGGCCATGACGCAGAAGCGGCAGCCGTTGCCGCAGCCGCGCGAAAGCTCGATGATCCCCAGGACCGACGGGCCGCGGATGGGCTGCACGGCGGCGGCGGCGCACCCGCGGGCTGCCACGTGGGGCGGGGCGTCCTTGCCCGCCAGGAGATCCATGATGAGGGCCGGGCCTTCGCTCTCGAAGTAGCCCTCAAAGACCGTGTCGAGGCCGTGCCGCGCGGCCTCGTCGGGATACTGTATCCACTGCCAGGCCCCCGCGCCTCCGCCGACGATGCGGAGACCCCAGCGGCGCTTCGCCCCGGCAAGCGTTGCCAGGAGGCGGTCGGCAAAGACGCGGGTGTAAAGCTCGCCCTTCCAGAACTGGGCGGTGGTGGTGTTGCTCATGCCGTGGCCGAGCGGGTCGCTGGAACTGACGGCCACGACCTTGGTCCACGGGCCGAGGACACGCGGCAGGGCCTCGGGCGTGGTGCAGACCACGTCGGCGGCCGTGAGGGGCGTGCGGGCGAGCAGGGCGGCCTCGACCCGCCGCAGGCCCAGCGGGGCGATGCGGGCCCGGCCATCGGCGTCGACCGGCGCGGGCGGGGAGACGAACCGGCGCATCGCCAACTCCGGCACCTGCGTGGTCTGCATCGTGGCAAAGATGCCCTCAAAGAGGACGGTGTAGCGGGCGCTGAGGGTCCGCTCGGCCACGAGGACGACGGCAGGATGGAGCGCGGCACTCATGGGGCCGGCGGCTCCTTCGGCTTCTCGCCGCCGGCGGCCGCGCGGGCCCGGGCGGCGCTGCGGCGGCGAAGGAGGGTCATCACCTCCGCCTGCGACAAGCCCGCCAGGTCCGCCTTGAGGCCGTCGCGGCCGACGTCCGTGAGTTCCCCCTGGTCGCCGCTGATCGGCCCGTCCTTGAACTTCGGGAAGATGATCGCCGAGTGCGGGCACACCCGCGCGCAGGCCGGGCAGCCGGTCTTGCAGTGGTCGGGCTGGGCGACGCGGACCGTGCCGCCGTCCACGGTGTACACGCCGAAGAGGCAGAACTCGACGCACTGCCGGCATCCTTTGCAGCGGTCATAGTCGACGACGGGGAACCAGGGGACCCAGTCGCCGGGTTTCATGGGGGGGAAGCGCTCATCGCCGGGGGGAGAAATGCCCCCCGTGTGTTCACGGGGGGCGAAATACTCATGGGGGGCTGAGTGCAGGCGCGCGAGGATGGCTTCAGCGCTGTCGAGGCGCATGTTGTGGATGGCCGTCTCGGCCGGCAGGGGCGCGCCGGCGTAGGCGAAGAGCCAGCGGATGGCCCGGGGATGGCAGGCGATGATCTGAAGGCCGGGCGTCTCGGCCCATCGCTCGAGGGCCGGGTCCCGGCGGGCGGCAAGCGCGCACAGGTCGGCCACGGCCTCCAGCGCGACGCCTGAGTCGGTCAGGCCCGCGAGGACGGCCTGCTTCGTCTCGGCCGGCAGGGCCGCCCAGTAGGCGCAGTGGCAGTACACGATACGTCCCGTCGCGTTCACGCGCTACTCCCAGCGGCCGACTCGCGTTCCGTTACGACTTCATTGCGGGGTGGAAGCCCTTCAACTTGCCTTGGCGCCTGCCAAACACCACTTAGAAACTATCTCAGAACTGTGGCACGCCCGCCCCCGGGCGTGCAGGTTGGCCACAGAACACAGCCGAGGGCGGCTGTGCCACACGCAAAGGCCGTTCTGAGATAGTTTCTTGGCGCGGCGGGTCTCCTGACCCACCGCGCACGGGGTCAAGGGGCGTTGCAGTACTACTTCCCCCGCACGTCGAGGCACAGGAGGTCGCCCGGATGGTTCCGGCAGTAGATCCGGCCGCCGGAGAGGACGGGCATGGTCCAGCAGGTGCCGGTCAGGAGCTTGATGCGGCCGAGCTCCTTGAACTTCTCGGGGGAGGCCTCGGCGGCGACCAGCTCGCCCTTTGAACTCATGCAGATGAGTTTGCCATCGGCCAGCATCAGGGCGCCCGCCTTGACGCTCGCCTCGGACCACTTCTTCTCGCCCGTCTTCAGCTCGATGCACGTGAGGGGGCCGGCGTCGACCTGCCCGTCGAGGCCGTAGAGGTACCCGCCGGCGAGGACGCAGTTGTTGGCGTGGTTCCTCATGTTCTTGTTCTCCCAGACGGGCGTGAGGCCCGACGGGG
>JAPLML010000234.1 GCA_026387055.1 Planctomycetota bacterium
GAGTGCTGGAGCCCCGACCATCCAATGACGCGCAGCGAGAGCCGCCGGTACAAGATGGACCTCCTGGCCCTCGTGTCGGGGAAGTTCAAGCTCGTGACCGGGTGCGAGACGGGGCACGACGCGTCGGTCCCGTACCTCCACTACTTCGAGGGCATGCTGAGCCTCGGCCCGTACCGCGTGCCGGACTCCGGCCGCGCGATGCAGAAAATCTGGACCGACGTGCCGCCGGACGTGGCGAAGTTCCAGCTCGGGCACGCGTACCGCTTGCCCCTGTGGGAGCTCGTATACCACGACGGCGTGGTCGCCCAATGGTACTGGGGCGATTATAACAACAAGTTGCCATCCCTATGGGACAAGCGCGACCTGTTCAACGCCCTCTACGGCACGCCGCCGATGTTCATGTTTAACCGCAAGCTGTGGGAAGAACAGCGGGACCGGTTCGTGAAGAGCTATAAGACCGTCTGTCCCGTGGCCCGCGCTGTGGGATATGCCGAGATGACCGACCACCGTTTCCTGACGCCCGACCGTAGCGTCCAGCAGACCGTGTTCGCGGGCGGGGTGACGGTCACCGCCAACTTCGGCGACAAGCCGTTCCGCCTGCCCGACGGCAAAGAGGTTGCGGCCGGAGGGTGCCAGGTGACGGGTCTGTAGGCTGCGGCGACGCCGTGGCATGCTCCATAAAGCCGGGTGGCATGGCCACGCGCCGTTGCGTGGCCATGTGGCACTCGGGCGCGGTGCCGAAGCTCGCATGGCCACGCAAAAGCGCGTGGCCATGCCATCCACGCTGGCGTTTCTCGGCGGCCTGGCGAGCAAAGTACTCGGCGGCGACGCCGTGGCGGCTTACTCGATCACCACGAACACGGGCGTTTCGTCTCTCGCCGAAACGGCCACCTTTCCCTCCTTCGGCGCGAGGGCGGTTCGGTTCCCCATGAGGTCCACCAGCGAGGCCGCCCGGTCCGGCGCCACAGGAACCGAAACCTCGCGGTCCTCGCGCAGGCCCCACACGGCGATCACGGCATTCTTGCCGGCGGCGTCCGTGAACCGGTAGGCGACCACGTCCTTGCCGAGGTCCAGGAGCCTGTCGATCCGCTTGCCCTGGAGCGCCTGCGTCATCGTCGCGAAGGCCCGGTACGCCGGCTTGGGCGTGAAGTCGCGGGTGACGATCCCCATGTTGTGCTCGAAGTTGAATGGGTCGTCGCCGTCGTTGCGGAAGTCGTACCACGAGATGTTCGGCGAGACGCCCGACGCGATGGCGTCGAGGTAGGCCCGCGCCAGCAGCGTGGCCTGGTCCCGCGGCGTCGTGACCTGGAAATCCTGGGCGGGCCCGTTGTGGGCGACGTGCGTGCCCCAGCCCATCTCGGTGATCCATGCCTCGCGGACCGTGCCGTCGGGCCGCTTCGCCAGGTCGGCGACCTTCCGGAGGTCGTCGATGAACCGCGCGTCGCTCAAGGTCGCCCGGTAGGGGTGGATCGTGAGGATGTCGAACGGCGCGCCCAGTTCCATCGTCCGCCGGATGAACTTGGAGTCGATCCCCGCCGTCGAACAACCGAGCACCGCCGCCTTCGGGTTCGCCTTCTTGATAGCCGCGTAAGCCTGCTTCAGGAGCTCGGCGTACATGTCGCGCGGGCCCTGCCAGAAAAAGATATTGGGCTCGTTCCATACTTCCCAGTGCTTGATGTCGTCCTTATACCGCTCGGCGGCGGCGGCGGCGAACCGGCAGTAGTCCTCGATGCCCTCGGGTGTGTAGGGCTTCGTCCAGCCCGCCCAGTAGGAGAG
>JAPLML010000770.1 GCA_026387055.1 Planctomycetota bacterium
ACCCTCCACACCCAGAACGCCTCCAAGACCGTGGACCGGATCATCGACATCTTCCCCGCCAACCAGCAAGCGCAGATCCGCGCCACCCTGGCCGACACGCTGAAGGCTGTGGTGGCCCAGACCCTCTTCAAGCGGATCGACGTGAAGGGCCGCTGCGCCGCCCTGGAGATCCTGATCGTGACGCCGGCTGTCTCCAACCTGATCCGCGAAGGCAAGACCTTCCAGCTCCCAGGCGTGATCCAGACCGGGAAGAAGTTCGGCATGATCACCCTGGAGGACTCCATCATGGATCTCCTCAAGAAGCGCTGGATCTCCCCCGAAGAGGCCTACGACAAGGCGGTGGAAAAGGCGAAGTTCCTGCCCTTCCTGTCCAAGCCGCCGGATGATCTCGGGCCGGCCTAAGCGCGGCCCGCGGAGCGAGCGCCATGCAACGCCATGAGCTGGATCGGCTTCTCACCCGGATGCTGGAAGCGCACGGCTCGGTGTCCGACCTGAACTTTACCGTGGGCCATCCGCCCCAAGTGGAGGCGAGCGGCCAGCTCACCCCGGTCGTCACCGACCCGCCGCTGTCGCACCTCACCCCGTTCCAGACCGAGCGGGTCGCCCTGGCCTTGGTCGGAGCCGACCGGCGCCTCACCGAGTTCCTGGTTCGCACCGGCTCCTGCGACCTTCCCTATGCCCTGGGAACCACGGCCCGCTTCCGCGTGAACATCTTCCAGCAGCGGGGCAACTATTCCATCGTCCTCCGGAAGCTGGCCAGCGATGTCCCCACCATCGAACGGATGGGATTGCCGCCGGTCATGCGCAAGCTGGCCGAGCCGCGCAACGGCCTGATCCTGGTCACCGGTGCCACGGGGAGCGGAAAGTCCACTACCTTGGCGGCCGTCCTCGACATCATCAACGAGAACAAGGCCGTCCATGTTGTCACGCTGGAGGATCCGGTGGAGTTCGTCCACCCGGTGAAGAAGGCCACCTTCAACCAGCGAGAGCTCGGCACGGACTTCGATGCCTTCTCCAGCGGCCTCCGGGCCGCCCTGCGTCAGGCCCCCAAGGTGATCCTGGTGGGCGAGATGCGCGACCGCGAGACGCTGGAGATCGGCCTGGCCGCGGCCGAGACCGGCCACCTGGTGATGAGCACGCTGCACACCGTGGACGCCGGCCAGACCATCAACCGCATGCTGGGCATGTTCGACAAGGACGAGGAGCGGCAGGTTCGCATGCGCCTGGCGGACACGCTGCGCTGGATCGTCTGCCAGCGCCTGCTCCCCAAGGTCGGGGGCGGCCGGGTGGCAGCCCTGGAGATCATGGGGATGAACATGCGGGTCGAGGAGGTCATCCTGAACGGCGAGGCGGAGGGGAAGACCTACTACGAGATCATCCAGGACGGCGAGGCGCTGGGGATGCAGACCTTCGACACCCACATCCTGCAGCTCTTCCGCGAGGGGCTGATCACCGAGGAGACGGCCCTCTCCTACGCCTCCAAGAAGTCGGTGGTGGCCCGCGGTCTGGATCAGTACAAGGCCAGCAAGGGGGAGAAGACGAGCGATATCGAGGGGCTGGCCATGGACGCCGACTACTCCAAGCAACAGGATCCGCGCGGCAGGCCCCAGCGCAAGCCGCCGGGCCGCTGAGGAGCCCGCGATGACCGTCACCTGTCCGAGCTGTCACGCGAGTCTCACGATCCCCGACGAACGGCTCCCCAAGGGCAAGGTGGTCACCGCCGCCTGTCCCCGCTGCAAGGGGCCGATCGCCATCGACCTGACGGGGGCCGTCCCGCCGAGCCCGCCGCAGGCGACACCGCCCGCCCCGGCTCCCTCGCCGGCACCGCCCGCGGCCGCTCCGGAGAGCGGCGCCGGGGCTCCCGAGGAGGCGGTCTCGTACGGGGAGCGGG
>JAPLML010000679.1 GCA_026387055.1 Planctomycetota bacterium
GCCGCCCACCTTGGTGGGCGCGTGTTGTTAGCGCGGAATTGACACGCAGGTGACGCTGGTTTACACTCAGCTTGGAGACGCGAAACGATGATTCAGCCCAACGCCAATCGCCCCTCGAAGCCTTACGCGGGCCGCAAGATCCATTTCATCGGCGCCGGTGGCTGCGGCATGGCCGGCCTGGCCGAGTTCGTCCTCATGGAGGGCGGCGAGGTCTCCGGCTCAGACATGAAGGCGAGCGCCGCCACCGAGCGCCTCGTCGGCCTCGGTGCGAGGATCCACATCGGCCACGCCCCCGCCAACCTTCCGCCGGGCACCGACCTCGTGGTCTACAGCGCCGCCGTCAAGCCCGAGAACCCCGAGCGGGCCGAGGCCGAGCGCCGCGGCATCCCCGCCCTCAAGTACGCCCAGTTCCTCGGCCGCCTGATGACCCTGCGCCAGGGCATCGCCGTCAGCGGCACGCACGGCAAGAGCACCACCACGAGCATGGTCAGCTACGTCCTCACGCAAGCGGGGCTGGACCCCAGCTTCGTCATCGGCGCCGAGGTGCCGCAGCTCGGCGGCGGGTCGCACGTCGGCCGCGGGCCGCACCTCGTGGTCGAGGCGTGCGAGTACGACCGCTCGTTCCTCAACTATTCGCCGTGCGCCGCCGCGGTGCTCAACGTTGAGGAGGACCACCTGGACTACTACCGCGACCTGCGCGAAATCCGCCGCGCGTTCGGCGACTTCGCCTCGCGCCTCGCGCCCGACGGCCTCCTGGTGATCAATGCCCGCGACCTGGGGCGGCGCGGCATCGAGCGGCGGGCCAAGTGCACGGTCGAAGAGTTCGGCATCGGCGGCCGGTCCGACTGGCACGCCGAGAACCTGGAGTCGGACCGCGGCCGGTTCGCGTTCGACGTGTACCGCCGCGGCGAGTTCTACGTGTCGGTGAAGCTGGCCCTCGCCGGCCGGCATCACGTTCTGAACGCCCTGGCCGCGATGGCTCTGTGCACGTGGGCGGGCGCGCCGCGCGAGACGGTGGCCGAGGCGCTCGGCACGTTCACGGGGGCCCTCCGGCGGATGGAGATCCTCGGCGAGGCCGGCGGTGTCACCGTGGTGGACGACTACGCCCACCATCCGACCGAGATCGCCGCCACCCTCAAGGCCGTCCGCGAGCGGTTCGAGCCGAAGCGGCTGTGGGTCGTCTTTCAGCCGCACCAGCACAGCCGCACGCGGTTTTTCCTGAAAGACTTTGCGCGGGCCCTCACGGTGGCCGATAAGATAGTGGTCCCGGACATTTATTTCGTCCGCGACAGCGAGAAGGAACGGCAGGCCGTCCGCAGCCAGGACCTGGTGGGGGAAATCCAGGCCCTGGGCGCGGATGCTCTGCACATTCAAGAGTTCGATTCCATCCGCCGGTACCTGGTGGAGAGCCTGGGCGCCGGCGACGTGCTCCTGACGATGGGCGCCGGCGACGTGTGGCGCCTGGCCGCGCCGATCCTGGCCGACCTCGGCGGCCGCCCGGCGAACGGGTGCCGCGGGTTGCTCGCAACCCGTGTTTCAGACACGGGCGCAGAGTCGAAGAGCACGGCCGGACAAGCCGGCCGTGGCACCCGGCGAAAACCGCGGTAAGGACGTATCATGACCGTCTTCAAGGGCCTCGACGATATCGTACAGCGGGACTTCCCGCTCGGCCGGATGACGACCTTCCGCGTGGGCGGTCCGGCGGAGTACCTCGTCCGCCCGCGGACCGAGGAGGAGCTGCGCGACGTTCTCGCGCGGTGCACCCAGGAGGGCCTGGAGATGCGCGTCTTCGGGCGCGGCTCCAACATCCTCGTCAAGGACGAGGGTGTCAAGGGGGCGGTGATTCAACTCGACGAAGAGACGTTCGGCCGGAGTGCGATCGAGGAGGACCTCCTGCGGGCCGGCGCCGCCGCGCCGCTGCGGAAGGTCGTGGCGGCGGCCGCGCGGCAGGGCCTGGCGGGCGTCGAGTGCCTGGTGGGCATCCCCGGCACCGTGGGCGGGGGCGTCCGCAAGAACGCCGGCGGTTCCTTCGGCGACATCGGACAAACCGTGGAACGCGTCAAGGTCATGTCGGCCGACGGCCAGACGTTCTACCGCGAGCGCGAGGACATGGCGTTCGGCTACCGCACGAGCAACATCTCGGCCCGGTTTGTCCTGGACGTGGAGCTGCCTCAAGGGCTTCAGCATCGGCGGGGCCGCCGTCTCGCGCAAGCACGCCAACTACATCATCGTCAAGGACCCCGAGCACACGAAGGCCGCCGACGTCGAGGCCCTCATCGACCACGTGCGCAAGGTCGTCAAGGAACGGTTCGACGTGTACCTGGAACTGGAGATCGAAATCTGGCCATGCCCGCTCAGCTAAAGTTGATCGATATGGCGAAGCCCTTTACCCGCCGCACGCTGACGGTCAGCGTCTTCATGGGCGGCTGCTCGCGCGAGCGCCAGGTCAGCCTGGCCAGCGGCCGCGCGGTGGCCAAGGCCCTCGCCGGCCGGGGCCACCAGGTCCGCCCGGCCGACGTGCGGCCCGGCGAGGTCGCCCCCGAGCTTCTCGCCGGCGCCGACGTCGTCTTCCTGGCGCTCCACGGCCGGTGGGGCGAGGACGGCGGCATCCAGACCGACCTCGAGAAGCTCGGCGCCTGCTATACGGGCAGCGGCCCGGAGGCCAGCCGCCTGGCCATGGACAAGGTCGCCGCCAAGACGCGATTCTCGGACGAGGGCATCCCGACGCCCGCGTTCCGCGTGGTCCGGCAGGACGATACGGCGATGCTCCGCCAGGCGATGGAGAGGCTGGGGCCCCGGCTCGTCGTCAAACCGGTGGCCGACGGATCGAGCCTCGGCGTCGGCATGGCGACGTCGTGGGCCGGGCTCCGCCGCGCCGCGGGCGTGGTGTGGAAGCGCGGCGAGCCGGCCCTTGTCGAGCGCTGCATCGTCGGCCGCGAGTTCACCGTCGGCATCCTCGGCGCCCGGGTGCTGCCGATCATCGAGATCCGCACCCCCGGCGGGTGGTATAACTATAACTATAAGTACCGGTCGAACCGCACGCAGTACCTCTTCGAGCACGGCCTGCCGCGCCAGGTCGAGGCACGCGTGCTGGAGGTGGCCCTGGGGTCCCACAACGCCCTGGGGTGCCGCGACCTCTCGCGCGTCGACGTCATGCTGCCCGCGGAGGGCGAGCCGCAGGTCCTGGAGGTCAACACGAACCCCGGGTTCACGAGCCATAGGGAGGAAGCCGCGGTCGATCGCCTTCCGCGCCCTTAAAGGCGCGTGCATCGCCCTGGTGACGGCGGCGATCGGCTGCGGCATCTGCTACGGGCTGTCAGTGCTGCGCGAGCAGGTCCGGGAGTCGCCGATCTACCGCCTGTCGTCGGACAGCCTCCGCCTCGTGAAGGGTCCCGACTGGATGACGCCGGCGATTCGGGCGGAGGTGTCGGCGGGGCTGTTGCCGCCCGATTTTCCGAGCGAGTTCAGCCTGCTCGACGAGGCCATGTCGCGCCGCATTGCCGCCGCGTACGAGAAGTGCGTGTGGGTGGAGCGCGTCGAGCGCATCGTCAAGCACGACCCGCGGGCCGACCCGAAACGGCCGCCGCTGGAAGTGTACCTCAAGTTCCGCCGCCCCATCGCCATGGTGCGATGGCGCGACGGGTTCTGCCTGGCGGACGACAAGGGCGTCCGCCTGCCGGGCATGTACGTTGAGCCCCGCCTGGGGGCGAGCCATTTCCTGGAAGTGAGCGGCGTGACGGCGTCGCCGCCGGCGCCGGGCCAGGTGTGGTCCGACCCCGCCGCCCTGGCGGGCATCCGGGTGGTGGACGCCGTGGAGGCGAAGCGCGACGCCTTCCGCCTCGTGGCCGTCGACGTCTCCAACTACGGCGGGCGCCGCGCGAAGTGCGACTCCGAGATCGCCCTCGTTACTGTCTCCAAGAAAACCTGCATCAAGTGTGGCAAGGCCCCCAGCCCCGAGGCCGCCATGCTCGACGAGAAGACCCCCGAGGAGAAGGTGGCGTACCTCGACTTCGTCTACAAGCGCATGAACGGCCAGGTCGACGGCGTATTGTCGTATATCGATATTCCTAACATGGTTGTCCGCCGCCTCCCGCCGGACACGGTCACGCGCCTGCGGAGTTGACGCGGCGTCGGCGTTGAAGTGAGGGATCGCCGGGTGGCATGCCCACGCCGCCGTTGGCGTGGGCATGCTTGTCGGGTACGCAGCGACCATGCCCACGGCAAAGGCGCCGTGGGCATGCCACCCTCCAATCGACAAGCAGCGGAGTACCCACGATGGGCACATCGGGCGGCTTGGATGGTCCGGCGGCGTCCTCCGTCCGCGGCGCGGCGTGGGTGCTCCTGCCCGTGGCGTGGTGCGCGTGGCTCCTGGTGTGGCTGGTCCCCTCGTTCCTCCTGGCCCCCCACCTGGCGCATCCCCGGATGTGGCTCACGCGCGATACGGCCCCCGCGGCCATCCTCGCGGCCGCTGCGCTGTTC
>JAPLML010000081.1 GCA_026387055.1 Planctomycetota bacterium
GGCTTGCTTGCAGGCCGTGATTTCCGGCGAACTGGTTGCAAGCAACCAGTGGCACCCTTCGTGTGATGAGCATGTGGTTATTCGGATAGGCTCTTAGCCGCCCAGCTTGCTGGGCGCGTGTTGTTGGCACACCAGCGGCCCATGCCCATGCAACGACGCCGTGGGCATGCGACCTGCATCCCCCCGCCGCCGTTTTCAACTGGACGAACCGCCGCCGGGCGGCTAGGTTGCTCCGCGGGGGAACGTGCGGCGCGAGGGCGAGGGAAACCGGTCATGGCCGACGAGACGGGCCCGACGGACGAGAACGAGCGCACCGGCGGCACCTTGCAGCCCCTCCTGTGCGAGGTGGCCTGGGAAGTCTGCCAGCAGCTCGGCGGCATCCACACGGTCATCCGCTCGAAGGTCCCCAGCATGATGCGGCGCTGGGGCCGCCGGTACTGCGTGGTCGGCCCGTACAACCCCACGCTCAGCCCGCAGGAGTTCGATGAAACGACGCCCACGGGCCGCGTGGGCCGCGTGGTCAAGAAACTTCAGGAGTGGGGCTTCGAGGCGCATCACGGCACGTGGCTCACGAGCGGCCGGCCGAAAGCGGTCCTGCTGAATCCCCGATGCGTCGAGCGCCGGCTCGGCGAGATCAAGCGCCTGTTGTGGGACCATCACCGCATCGGCCTGCCGGGCGATGACAGCATCGTCAACGACGTGGTCGCGTTCGGGTTCCTGGTGGAGCAGTTCTTCCGGGCGCTGGTGGAAGAGACGCGGGACCGGCGGCCGATCGTCGGCCACTTTCACGAGTGGATGGGGGGGTCGGCGATCCCGGAGATCCGCCGCGCAGGCCTGCCCGTCGCGATCGTCTTCACCACGCACGCCACGCAGCTCGGCCGCGCGCTGGCCGCCAACGATGTCGGGTTCTACGATCACCTGCCGAGCGTCGATTGGCTGGGGACGGCGCGCCGCTACGTGCTGGAGCCGAAGGTGCTCCTCGAGCGGGCCGCGGCGCACGGGTCCCACGTCTTCACGACCCTCAGCGAGATCACGGCGTTCGAATGCGAGCACCTGCTCGGCCGCAAACCCGACCTCCTCGTGCCGAACGGCCTCAACATCGAGCGCTTCATCGCGATACACGAGTTCCAGAACCTGCACCTCCAGTACAAGGAGAAGATCCACCAGTTCGTGATGGCCCACTTCTTCCCGAGTTACACCTTCGACCTGGACCGCACGCTCTACTTCTTCAGCGCCGGGCGGTTCGAGTACCGCAACAAGGGGTTCGACCTGGCCATCGAGGCGATGGCGCGGCTGAACGGGCGGATGAAGCGGGCGGGCCTGGGCCGCACGATCGTCTTCTTCCTCATCACGCAGCGGCCGTTCCGCTCGCTCAAGGCCGAGGCCCTCCGCAGCCGCGCCGTGATGGAGGAGATGCGGAACAACTGCGAGGCGATCAAGAACGATCTCGGCCGGAGGCTGTTCCAGGCCACCGCCACCGGCACGGCGCCGAAGTTCGAGGCCCTGCTCGACGACTACTGGATGCTGCGCCTGCGGCGGCTCCAGCACGCGTGGAAAACCGGCCGCCTGCCCTTCCTCGTGACGCACGACCTCCTGGACGAGGCACATGACGCCGTGCTGACTCAACTCCATCGATGCATGCTGTTCAACACGGCGGACGACCCGGTCAAGGTGGTGTATCACCCGGACTTCATCACGTCGGCCAACCCGCTGTTCGGGATCGACTACGACCAGTTCGTGCGCGGATGCCACCTGGGCGTCTTCCCCTCGTTCTACGAGCCGTGGGGCTACACGCCGCAGGAGTGCGTGGCGTGCGGCGTGCCGGCCATCACGAGCGACCTGGCGGGCTTCGGCACGTACCTGGCGCACCACGTGCCGCACTGGCGGGACCGCGGCCTCGGCATCATCGCCCGGCGGCGCGCGTCGTTCGACCAGGCGGCCGACGAGGTCACGGACTTCCTGTTCAATTTCCTGAAGCTGGAGCGCCGCCAGCGCATCGAGCAGCGGAACCGGGTGGAGCAGCTCTCGGAGCAGTTCGATTGGGAGAACCTCGGCCGCTACTACGCCGACGCCCATCGTCTCGCGCTCGAACGTGCTGGTATGCAGGCCATCTAGCCGTCCAGCGTGTATGTGTTTGGCGCGCTGCTCCGATAGCCGGGTGGCACGGCCACGCGCCGTTGCGTGACCGTGCATGGTCAGTCGCCGCGGCGACCACGGTCACGCAACATCGCGTGACCGTACCACCCATGCTAAACAGGTACCCCAGCCTGCCGGGCGCTTCCCATGGGAAATGCGAAGTGTGTAATGCGAAATGAAGAACAGAAAAGGATACCGAACATGAATCGAGCAATCGCGGGCCTGGCATGCGTGTTGGCGGCGGCGCTGGCGGCGGCCGCCTCGGCCGAGGTGTGCAACGTCAAGGTCGTCACCGACGCCTCGCCCGATTACTCCGACCTGGCGAGCATGGTCCGCAGCATCACCGCCAAGTGGCCCACGCCCGCCGAGAAATGCTGGGCGATGTTTTACTGGAACCACATCGCTCGCCGCCAGACGGCCCCGATGCACCTTCACGGCATGGACCTGACGGACCCCGTCCGCCAGGCCAACGACTACGGTTACACGATGTGCTCCACGGTCGCCGGCATCAACATGGGCATCTGGAACGCGATGGGCCTGAAGGGGAAGTACTGGGATATCTCGATGCACACGGTGCCGGAGGTCTTCTACGACGGCGGCTGGCACATGTATGATAATTCCATGTCGGCCCTGTACACGCTCTGCGACGGAAAGACGATCGCCGGCGTCCAGGACATCGGCAAGGAAGGCGCGTGCGCGGCCTCGGGCGGAAAGGCCGAGATCGGCCACGTCGCCAGGTATCACTGCCTGAACGCCACCAGCCCCAACGGGTTCCTCACGGGGGCCGACTGCGAGCGGAGCCTGGCCGACGAGGCCCGGTGCTTTTCGCCCAATGCCCTCAAGTTCCGCCACTACTACTGCGAGTGGGACTGGGGCCACCGCTACATCCTCAACCTCAAGGAGGGCGAGACCTACACGCGCCATTACAGGAGCCTCGGCGACGGGCCCGAATTCTACGTGCCCAACCAGGGCAAGGACCCCGAGAAGGCGAGCCGGTACGGCCTGCGCGGCAACGGCCGGTGGACGTTCAGGCCGGGCCTCGCGGCCGTTGACTGGAAGAAGGCGATCGCCGGCGGCGCCAACATGGCGGCCGAGCCTGCCGGGGGTCTGCATCCGGAGAAGGCCGGCGCCCCCGCCCACGTGATCTTCAAGGTCCAGGCCGCCAACGTCATCACGAGCCAGGTCATCAAGGCCACGATCGTGCGGAAGGGCGCCGAGGACGAGGCCCGCCTCAGCGTCAGCACCAACAACGGCCTGGCGTGGAAAGAGGTGTGGAAGGCCGACGGCACGGGCGAGCTGCCCGCCGAAATCAAGCTGCTCGGCGAGGTCAGCGGCGCGTACGAGGTCCTCGTGCGGGTCGAGCTCACGGCCAAGGCGTCGCCCGCCGATGCCACGCTCAAGGCCCTTGAGATCCAGACCCTCACGATGCTCAACGCCAAGACACAGCCCCGCCTGAACCTCGGCAAAAACACCATCTACGTGGGGGTGGGCGACCAGACCGAATCGATCGTCTTCTGGCCGGAGCTCCAGAATGATCGATATAAGGAACATATCGTCGAGGAGAAGAACATCGCCTGCGACGAGAAGCACATGGGTTACCAGGGCGTCATCTACCCGAAGGTTGCCAAGGAGGATGCGTACGTGGTGTACCGGCTCGACGCCCCCGGCGACATCACGCGGCTCACGTTCGGCGGGCGGTTCTACAACCGCGCCCCGAAGAGCCGCATCGACCTCGCCTGGTCGCTCGACGGCAAGGAGTGGAAGACCGCCTGGTCCCTCACCAGCGTCGAGGCGCCGTGGGACACGATCCACTACGAGACGGTGGACCTCGTCGGTGTGGCACAGCCGCCCTCGGCTGTGCGCCCGGCTGAGGGCAGCCGGGCCACAAACTCGACCGGCGTTCGCGCGGTATGGGTCCGCTACCTTATGAACTCGCCCCAGGCCGAGCGGGCCTCGTGCAGCCTCTACGCCGTGCGGATGGAGGCGAACTACCTCCCTGCCGACACGACCTTCCGCCCCATCCTGGTGAACTTCCACTGGTCCGAGCGCAACAAGGACGGCAAGCTCGTCATGCGGAGCCACCAGGAGTGCGTCGAGAAGGCGCCCCACCGGTACACCCTCAACGTGGGCGGCGAGGATCACCCCGTGATGAATACGCTGATCGTGTCTCTGCGCGACCCGCGTGTCAGCATCGAGGTCGACAGGCAGGAAGGCGGCGGCGAGAAGTTCGTCGGACGCCGGCTCACCGCCGGCCGGAACCTGGCCGTCGGCAGACCGTACACGCTCAGCCTTCCGTCGGAGACCGGCTGGGGCGCGGGCGACCCGGACGGCAAGAAGCTGACCGACGGCGTCGCCGGGCCGCCGTACGCCGGCGGCGGGTCATATAAATATGGCGCCCTCTGGAGCGCCGGCAAGAACCCCGTCATCACGCTCGACCTCGGCGAGGTAAAGCCCTGCGCCGCGTTCGGGATGAATTTCCACGGCTACCCGTGGTGGGACGCCCTCAAGGGCGAGATCAAGGACCAGATCGAGGTCCTCGTCTCGAAGGACGGCAAGGAGTTCGCGCCGCTCGGGTTCCTCATAACCGACCTGCGCTGGAAGGACCTGCCCGTCAACCACATGGGGCCGGACCACGAGTGCCTCCAGGGGGCGACCTTCCGGCTCATCCCCGACAAACCGGTCGAGGCGCGTTACGTGCAGTACAAGGTCGCCAGCGCCCGCTTCTTCTGCTGCACGGAGCTGGAGGTCCTCGACTCCATCCGGTTCGAGCCGTTCGACCTCCGGATCGCCCTGCCGGACGAAGTGGCAGACCGGAGTAAGAACTGATTGCTGCTCGAAAGTCGAGCGCGGTGGGCAAGGCTGCCCGCCGCGCAGTATACCGAGCCCGCCGCGGGAGCGGCGGGAGATCTTCGCACTCGGCGTCTCCTGCTGCTTCCGCCGCGGGCCCGGATTGAAGCCGCGCGCCGCCGGGCGGAAAGAAAGGTTGCCTCGCCGCCTCCGCGTGGGCAGAATGGTGCCGGACCGAAAGGAGGACGGCCATGGAAGTGATCCTCTGCGACACCCAGCAGCAGGTCGGCGAGAAGGCCGCCGCCCACGGCGCGGCCCTGATCCGCCAGGCGATCCGCAAGAACGGCGAGGCGGGCATCGTCGTCGCGACAGGCGCCTCGCAGTTCGCGATGCTCGAGGCCCTCGTGGCGGCCCCCGGCATCGACTGGACCGTGGTCACGGGATTCCATCTTGATGAATACATCGGCCTGCCGATGTCGCACCCCGCCTCGTTCCGCAAGTACCTCCGCGAGCGGTTCGTGGACCGGCTGCCCGCACGCCTCGCGGCGTTCCACTACGTCAGCGGCGACGCCGATCCGCACTCCGAGTGCCGGCGCCTCGGCCAGCTCATCGCGCAGCACGCGATCGACGCGGCCTTCATCGGCATCGGCGAGAACGGGCACCTGGCGTTCAACGACCCGCCCGCCGACTTCGACACCACGGACGCCTACATCACCGTCCACCTCGACGAGGCCTGCCGGCGCCAGCAGCTCGGCGAAGGCTGGTTCCGCACGCTGGACGACGTGCCGACGCGGGCCATCTCGATGTCCATCCGCCAGATCCTGAAGGCGAAGGCCATCGTCTGCACCGTGCCCGACGCCCGCAAGGCCCGGCCCGTCCAGGCCACGCTCGAAGGGCCCGTCACGTCCATGGTCCCCGCGTCGATCCTCCAGAAGCACCCGGCGGCGGCGATCTTCCTCGACCCCGACTCGGCCTCGCTGCTCAGCCACAAGTGATGGCCCGCGAGCACGCCCCGAGGGAGACATGCCCACGCCTGAGACCGCGCCGGCATGCCGCCCGCGATGTCAGAGGCCGACCGCGCGGCGGGGGTTCGTAACGGTCAACAGGCGGGCGTCGGCCTCCGAAAGGCCGACGTGCCGCACGAGGTTCTCGAAGCACCGCCGCATCGGCACGGCGGCGCCGATGAGTTGATCGGTGTCGGCGATCCGCGCGGCCCCGTCCTCGCCCACACGGACCGCGAAGCGGCCCTGCCCGTACACGCCGGGTCCCAGGCCCGCGGGCGTCACCGCATCGGTCACGATCACCGTCTTTTCCAGCCCCGCCGCCCGAAGGTAGTTCCCGAGCGCCGGGAACGGCACGTGCACGCCGTCGCCGATGAAGCAGAGCCACAGCCGCCCGCGCAGGCTGAGCGCCCGCTGAATAATGTTGTCATGGCGATTGATCTGGTTAGGGCACCCGTTCCCCAGGTGCGTGAACATCGAGAGGCCCGCGTCGACGGCCGCCCGAAGCGCGCCGAGGCTCGGGTCGCCGTGGCCCGCCGAGACGATGATCCCCGAGCGGGCGAGCATCCGCGTCACCGCGAGGCCCGCGTCGCGCTCCGGCGCGAGCGT
>JAPLML010000222.1 GCA_026387055.1 Planctomycetota bacterium
TATCTTATACGCTCCAGGAGGAACGGCCTACATTCAACCTAAATGCCTGCGCGAACGCGCCCAGCAAACTGGCCGGCTAAATCGCCCGGGCGAACGCGCCCAGCAAGCTGGGCGGCCAAATGTGCGCGCCGCACCAATAAAAAAGCCCCGGGACCTTTCCCGAGGCCGACGTTCATCAGGTTAAGCGCGCGGCGGCCCCGGGGACTTACAGCCTAAGGCCCAGGACCGGGTTCTTGCCGCACGCTTTCATGATGCTGAAAGATATCGGCAGCTTCGCGGCGCGTCAAGAGGAAAAAAACCGTTCGCTTGCTGTCCGCCCTCCCATTGCCTATGATGTGGGGACCATGGCAACCAAGCATCGGCAGCGGCGGGAACCTATGACGAGGCGCCATCGCCTCGTCCTCGGCATCATCATCGCCCTCGTCGCCCTGTGGATCGCGGGCAAGGTGGCGATGCTCTACGTCGACTACCTCTGGTTCGGGGCTCTCGGATTCGAAAGCGTCTTCACGACCGAGCTCTGGGCCAAGGTGGCGCTGGCCGTCGGCGTGTTCGTCATCACGGCGCTGTGGCTGGCGGGCAACGCCTACGCGGCCGCGCGCCTCTCACCCGGCGCGAGCTTTCTCCAGATCAAGGGCCTGCCGTGGGTCGTGACAGGCCCGCAGCTTATGCGCCTGGCGAAGACCGGCGGGGCGATCCTGATCCTGGGCGTTTCGCTCGGCCTCGCCCAGCACGCGGCCGGCCTCTGGTATGAGGCGCTCCAGTTTCTGCACCGCCAGCCGTTCGGGTGGACGGACCCGATCCTCAGCAGGGACGCGGGATTCTACATCTTTGTCATCCCTGTGCTCGATTCCCTGAAAACGTACGTCATGGCGCTGGCGGTCCTGGGCGCCCTGGCGGCAGGGGCGGCCTACTTTTTCGGCGGGGCGCTCGGCGGCATATTCGGGCGGACCACGCGCCCCGCCGCGCTTCACCTGGCGATCCTGATCGCCCTGCTCCTGGTGGCCGTGGCCTTCGGCTACTGGCTCGACCGGTTCGAACTCCTGCTTTCGAGCCGCGGGGCCGTGTTCGGCGTCGGATACGCCGATGCCGACGTGCGGCTGCCCGCGCTCGGCCTCATGCAAATCGCCTCCCTCGCCGCCGCGGTCCTCGTTGTGGTGGCCGGGGCAAGGTGCCAGCCGAAGGTGGCCGCCGTGGTCATCGTCCTGCTGGTGCTCCTGCATGGTGCCGCCATCTTGAGCTACCCCTCGTTCGTCCAGCGGTTCGGCGTCGAGCCGAACGAGTTGGTGCGGGAATCGCAGTACATCGAGAACAACATCCAGGCGACGCGGTACGCCTTTGGCCTGTCGAGCGTCAACATCCAGCCCTTCTCGGGCACGGGCAAGCTCACGCTCAAGGAGGTCGAGGAAACCCCGGGGACGATCGAGAACGTCCGCATCTGGGACTGGCGGGTCCTCCAGCAGACGTATAACCAGATCGAGTCGCTGCGGCCGTACTACCACTTCCATGACGTAGACGTGGACCGCTACCCCGTGGACGGCAAGTACCGCCAGGTCACCCTGGCCGTGCGGGAGTTGGAGACGCAGCTTCTCAACCAGGACAGCCGCACGTGGGTCAATCTGCACCTGTTATACACGCACGGGTACGGCCTGGTGATGAGCCCCGTCAACGAGGTCACGCCCGAGGGGCTGCCGAACCTGTGGGTCCGGAACATCCCGCCCCAGAGCCGCCCGGGTCTGGAGGTCAAGCAGCCCGCGATCTACTTCGGCGAGCTTACGCATGACTATATTTTCGTCGGCACCACGCAGAAGGAATTCGACTACCCGCTCGGCGCCGAGAACCGCTACATCGAATACACGGGCAAGGCGGGCGTGCCGGTCGATTCGCTGGTGCGGCGGCTCTTGTTCGCCTATTACTTCGGCGACTTCAACATCCTCCTGACCGACAGTTTCACGCCGCGGACCCGCGTCCTCTGGGTCCGCCGGGTCAAGGAGTGCGCCGAGCGCCTCGCCCCGTTCCTGAAGTTCGACCGCGATCCCTACCCCGTCGTGGCCGACGGGCGGATCGTGTGGATTCTCGACGCCTACACGGTCACCTCGCGGTTCCCCTACTCCGCGGCCTTCGGCGGGTCGGCCAACGGCCCCAACTACATCCGGAACTCGGTCAAGGCCGCGATCGACGCCTACGACGGCACGGTGACGTTCTACGTGATCGACCCGAAGGACCCGCTCGTTGCGACCGCGCAACAGATTTTCCCGCGCCTGTTCCGCGACATCGCCGAGATGCCCGCGGCGCTGCGCGCGCACCTGCGGTATCCGAACGACCTCTTCGAGATCCAGGCCGAGCAGTACCTGGCGTACCACATGACCGACCCGAGGATTTTCTACAACAAGGAGGACCTCTGGCAGCGGCCCCGGCACGTGTTCGACAACAAGACCCAGGCCATTGAGGCGTACTACTTCATCATGACGCTGCCCAGCGAGAGTCGGCCGGAGTACATCCTGATGCTCCCCTTCACGCCCGGCAAGAAGGACAACATGGTCGGGTGGCTGGCCGGGCGCTCGGACGGGCAGGAATACGGGAAGCTCCTGGTGTACACGTTCCCGAAGGACCGGTTGGTCTTCGGCCCGAACCAGGTGGAGGCCCGCATCAACCAGAACGACCAGATCTCGCACCTGCTGACGCTGTGGAGCCAGCACGGCAGCCTGGTCGTCCGCGGGAACCTTCTCGTCATCCCCGTGCGCGATTCCATCCTGTACATCGAGCCGCTGTATCTGAAGAGCGAAAGCGGTGCGATCCCCGAACTCAAGCGCGTGATCGTCTCGTACCAGGACTACATCGCGATGCACAACACGCTGAACGAGGCGCTCGCTGCCGTGTTCCGCGGCGCCCCGCCGCCGGCCGAAAGGCCGCCCGAAGCCACGCCGCCCGAGAAGCCCCCCACCGCCCTGCCGCCCGCGGCCGCCCGCGCTATCGAGCTTTACGAGAAGGCCCGGCAGAAGGCCCGCGAGGGCGACTGGGCCGGCTACGGGGCCGCGCTCGACGAACTCGGCAAGGTCCTGCGCGAGATGGCGGGCCCGCCTCCACAAAAGCCTTGAACCTTCGGCCAATCTGCCTATATTGGGCGACTTCATGTGGGCATGCCACTCGGGACTTGAGGAACACGGCGCGTGACGGACCCTCTGCCACAATCCGCGAAGGACGAGGCACTCCGGCAACTCCAGATGCTGCGCCGCGGGGCCGTCCAGATCTACACCGAAGATGAACTGTGCGGCAAGCTGGCCCGCGCCGTCGCCGCACGCCGGCCCCTGCGCATCAAGCTCGGCATGGACCCGACCGCCCCCGACATCCACCTCGGCCACACGGTGGTGATGGGCAAGATGCGGCAGTTCCAGGACCTGGGCCACAAGGCGGTCCTCATCATCGGCGATTACACCGCCCGCGTCGGCGACCCGACCGGCGCGAACCACACCCGGCCGATCCTCACGGACGAGCAGATCGAGAAGAACGCCCGGACCTACTTCGAGCAGGCCGGAAAGGTCCTCGACACAAGCCCCGAAAAGCTCGAACTCCGGCACAACAGCGAGTGGCTCGCCAAGCTGACGTTCGCCGACGTCCTGCGCCTGGCCGCCAAGATGACCGTGGCCCGCATGCTGGAGCGCGACACGTTCGAGAAACGCTACCGCGCGGGCGACCCCATCGGCGTCCACGAGTTCCTCTACCCGCTGATGCAGGCGTACGACTCGGTGGTCATCAACGCCGACGTTGAGCTTGGCGGCACGGACCAGACGTTCAACTGCCTCGCGGGGCGCGAGCTGATGCGCGACGCCGGCATCGAGGCCCAGGTGGTCCTGACGATGCCCCTCCTGGTGGGCCTGGACGGCGCCGACAAGATGTCGAAGTCGAAGGGCAACTACGTGGGCGTGACCGACCCGGCGAACGACATGTTCGGCAAGGTCATGAGCATCCCCGACGCGCTGATGGAGAACTACTTCACGCTCCTCACGGCGGTGCCGGAGGGCGAGATCCGCGAGATGCTGCGCTCGGTCCATCCGCGCGAGGCGAAGGAGCGGCTGGCCTCGGCCATCGTCGCCCGCTACTACGGCGAGGAGGCCGCGCGCCGCGCCGCCGAGGAATTCCGCCGCGTGTTCTCCGCGAAGGAGAAGCCGAGCGACATTCCCGAGGCCGTCATCCCCGCCTCGGAGCTCGCCGAGGGCACAATCGGCCTCGCGCGGCTCGTGGTGGCCGCCGGGTTCGCCGCCAGCAACAGCGAGGACATGCGGCTCATCCAGCAGGGCGCCGTGCGCCTGAACAACGTGATGTTGAGCGATCCGAAGGCGCACGTGGCCGTGGAGTCGGGCGCGGTCCTTCACGTCGGCAAGCGCCGCTGGGGACGCATCGTAGTACGTTAGCATGCAGTCCGGGGGGCGCCCCGCGAGCTCTGGTCGGGTGGCATGGCCACGCGCCGTTGCGTGGCCTTGTGTTGGCCTTCGAGAGCAGCATGGCCACGAAAAGGCGCGTGGCCATGCCACCCGCGCTCAGCTTGCCGGGTGCGCGGCTGGTGCACGAACTCATACAACGCGAGGAACTGCCATGTTCAAGTCAGCCGTCGTCGGCCTAGGCGTCATCGGCCCGCACCACTGCAAGTGTTACCGGTCCACGCGCGAAATCCAGCTCGGCGCCGTCGTGGACACGAATGCCGAGCGGGCCGAGAAGTACGCCAAGGAGTTCAACGTTCCGTGGTTCACGAGCCTTGACGAGGTCCTGAAGCGCGAGGACATCGACTTCATCGACATCTGCGTCCCCAGCGGCCTCCACGGCGATCTGGCCGTCGCCGCCGCCAAGGCCGGCAAGCACGTCATCTCCGAGAAGCCGATGGACGTCACACCGCAGCGCTGCGGCGACATCATCAGAGCGTTCAAGAAGTCGAAGACGGTTTTCGGCGGCATCTTTCAACATCGTTTCGCCGACGACAGCCGCCGGACCAAGGCCGCCGTCGACGCGGGGCGCCTCGGCCGCCTCACCTTCGTCGGCTGCTCCACACCGTGGTGGCGGGCGCAGGAGTACTACGATTACGGCGACTGGCGCGGCACGCGGAAGCTGGACGGCGGCGGATGCCTGATGAACCAGGGCGTCCACGCCATCGACCTCTTGCTGTGGATCTGCGGACCCGTCAAGTCGATCTTCGCCCGGACGGCCCTGCTCGCCCACCAGAAGATTGAGGTCGAGGACGTGGCGGTGGCCACGGTGGAGTTCGAGAACGGCGCGCTGGGCGTGATCTCCGGCTCCACGGCGTCGTTCCCCGGCTCGGCCGTTCGCCACGTCGTCACCGGCACGGCCGGCATGATCAACCTGAGCGACGACCAGGCGACGATCTGGCAGCTCAAGGACGAACTGGGCGCCCAGCCGCAGGGCGGGGGCGCGGCCGCGACGGCCGCCGCGACTGTGGGCGCGGCCGCTGACCCGGCGGCGGTCTCGACCGACATCTTCGTCCGCAACATCGATGACATCGCCCGGGCGGCCCGCGAAGGCCGCCAGCCCCTCGTCTCGGCCGAGGAGCACCGGAAGGCCGTCGAGTGCATCTCGGCCATCTACAAGTCCGCGCAGACCGGCCGCCCCGTCAGGCTGCCGCTCAGACGATTCGAGCCGAAAGCGTAGTCGTTCACCGCACTTGTTCACCACAGAGAACACAGAGAACGGCTCTTTCTTTTCAACAGACACTGTTTCTTTTCTCTGTGCTCTCTGTGTTCTCTGTGGTGAATGAAGTTGTGCTGGCATCTTCAAACGGAAAAAACTATGCCGCTGCCGAAGGTCGCCATCGTCGGACGCCCGAACGTCGGCAAGTCGAACCTCTTCAACGTGCTGGCCGGCCGGCGCATCTCCATTGTCGAGCCCACCGCCGGCGTGACGCGCGACCGCGTCGCGACCGTCGTCGAGCACCAGGAGCGCTGGTTCGAGCTCGTCGACACCGGCGGCATGGACTTCCGCACCAGCGATGAACTGGCCGAGGACGTGCGGCGCCAGATCGAGTACGCCCTCCAGGAAGCCTCGCTCATCGTCTTCGTCACCGACGTGCAGGACGGCCCCACGCCCCTCGACCGCGACGTGGCCGAGCGCCTGCGGAAGGTCACGGTCCCCGTGATCCTTGCGGCCAACAAGGCCGATAACGACCGCCTGGCGGCCGGCGCGGGCGAGTTCTACACCCTCGGCTACGACCCCGTCCTGCCCGTGAGCGCCAAGCACTCGCGAGGCAGGCGGGAACTCCTGGCGGCCATCCTCGACCGTCTGCCGCCCGAGGCAGCCGAGGCGCCCGCCTCGGTCGCCATGAAGATCGCCGTCGTCGGCAAACGCAACGCCGGCAAGAGCACCTTCATCAACGCCCTCGTGGGGTCCGAGCGGGTCATCGTCTCCGAGGTGCCCGGCACCACGCGCGACGCCGTGGACATCCGCTTTGAGAAAGACGGCCTGACCTACATCGCCATCGACACCGCCGGCATCCGCAAGCGCAAGAGCATCGCCAATGACATCGAGTACTACAGCCTGACGCGCGCGATGGAATCCATCCGACGCGCCGACGTGGTCCTCTTTCTCATCGACGCGGCCCTGCCGATCAGCATGGTCGATAAGCACCTCGGCGCCGCCATCCAGCAGGAGATGAAGCCGCTCGTCATCGTCGTCAACAAGTGGGACCTGGCCAAGGGCCAGGCGGCGCCCGAGGATTACGCAGACTATCTCAACAGGACAATGCCCGGCCTCGCGTACGCCCCGATCTCGTGCGTCACCGCGAAGGACGCGCGGAACGTCCTGGCGACCATCGACCTGGCGCGGAACCTCTACAAGCAGGCCGCCGCCCGCGTGGCCACAGCCGACCTCAACCGCGTGATCGAGCACGCCGTGCGCCTTCGCCAGCCCCCCTCGCCCACCGCGCAGCTTCCCAAGATCTACTACGCCACGCAGGTGGCCGTCTGCCCGCCCACGATCGTCCTCTTCGTGAACAACCCCGACCTCTTTGGCGAGGACTACCGGCGGTTCATCGAGAACCGTTTCCGCGAGGAACTCCCCTTCCCCGAAGTGCCCATCCGCCTCATTCTTCGCGCGCACGTTGAGGAAAGGACCAAAGGCAAGCCGCGCCGCCGAAAGGAACGATGATCGTCATGCGGCCTCTCGTTCTGGTTACCGCCGGCAGCGCCGCCCTCCTGCTCTTCGCGGGCCTGTCCCGGGCCGAGGAAGGGCGGTTTTCGGAGCAGGCCCTCCTGGCGTCGTCGCCCCCCGGCACGCACATCCGCTTTCCGCGCGAGCAGGGCCCGCCAGCGGGCTTTTCGGCGAAGGAGCGTCTCGTCGCTACCTACTACTTCTACTGGTATGACGATGAATCCGGCGCTCACTTCCGCAACCCCGACGGTTCGGACGGCCTGACCGACCACCCCGCCGAGGCCAAGGGCTACAGCTACAAGCGGTCCGCCTGGCATAAGAAGCAACTCCAGGACATGATGGACGCCGGCATCCAGGTGGTGCTGCCGGTCTACTGGGGCTGTCCGGACAACATGAAGGGCGCGGCGGACGGGCAGAACTGGAGTTACGACGGTTTGCCGCCGCTGGTGGCGGCCCAGGAGGAGTTGCTTGCCGCCGGCCTCAAGCCGCCGCGCATCGGCCTGTTCTACGACACCTCGACCCTCCAGTACAACACCGCCAGGCATCGCGTGGACCTCGCCACGGCCGACGGCCGGGCGTGGTTCTACGTTAGTATCCGCGACTTCTTCTCCCTCGTCCCGCCCAAGCTCTGGGCGACCATCGAGGGCCGGCCCATCGTCTTCCTGTATGCGGCGGCGTTTGCCGCCGGCGGCACGGATGACCCGAAACTCCTCGACTACGTTCGCGAGCGATTTGCTCAGGATTTCGGCGGCGCGAAGCCGTACGTGGTGGCGGAGCAGTCCTGGAGGCTGCCCGCCGAGAGCACCTATGCCTGGGGCGCCGCCTTCGGCCTCCAGGCGCTCGGCGTGGCGGCCGTCGGCCCCGGCTACGATGACCATGCGGTGCCCGGCCGAACGACGCCCAGGAAAGACCGCGAGGGCGGCGCCTTCTATAGGAGAAGCTGGGACACGCTCCTCGCGATGGACCCCGCCCGCCGCCCCAGCATCGTCGCCATCGAAACCTGGAACGAGCTGCACGAAGGCACCGACATCGCCGACTCGCGCGAGTACGGGCGGCAATATATCGATATCACGCGATCCTACGCCGCCGCCTGGAAAGCCGGCGAGCGCCGACGGCCCAGCGGTCCGTACGCCGACGCCCGGGAGGTTGCCATCACCTTTGGCCCCAAAGGCAAGAGCGACGGCCTGAGGCTGGAAACCGGCGGCGACGGCGAGGCCGGCGCGGCGAAGGTCGGCGACGCCGATTGCCTTCAGACCCTCCCCAACCGTTTCACCGGGAACCGGTACCTTTACTTCGACGTGGACGACTCCTTCTACTTCGACTCCGGCGGCAGCCTGGAAGTGACCGTCGAATACCTCGATGAAGGGACGGCGCCCTTTGGTCTGGAATACGATTCGACCGACCCCGCCGCCACCCTCGCCGGGGCCTACAAGCCTGCCGGAACCGTGACGCGTGGCGGCAGCGGCCAGTGGAAGCAGGCTACTTTCGCGCTCAAGGACCCGCGTCTCGCCAACCGCGAGAACCACGCCACCGACTTCCGCCTCACCGTTCCCGCCGGCGACCTGAAAGTGCGCCGAATCGCCGTGCGCAAAACCTAGTGCTTGGTGCCGATTGGTGCGCGGCGGGTCTCCCGACCTGCCGCGCCATCACTTTGAACCTTGAACCTTTCACTTTGAACTCTCTTGCAGTTTCCCCATCGGCCTGAGGTTCGGCAGACCCCTGCCCCACACCCGCTTGGCTTCCTCGACGTAGAAGACGTAGTTGGCCAGCGGCACGTCGGCAGGGACGCGGTGGTCGCAGTGGGGGATGAAGCCGCCCTCCTCCACCAGCGGCGTGAGGCGCTTGATCTCGGCCCGGATGGCGCTCTTGCCCTTGGCCAGGACGTGCTTGTCGAACGCGCCGCGGATGAGCATCCCCTTGCCGAAGCGCCGGCGCAGGGCGATCGGATCGGCCCAGTCGCCGATCTCGACCGGGAACATCACGTTGACGCCACTCTCGAGCCAGATCGGCACAAGATCGTCGATCCGGCCGTCGCAATCGAGCTGTATATATTGACAACCGTACTTGTGCAGGAGGTCCGTGATCCGCCGGTAGTGCGGCCCGCACATCTCGCGGAACATTTTCGGCGCGATCAGCGGCCCGCGGTTGAAGCAGATGTCCTCCCACATCCCCGCGAAGTCGAACGTGACGCCCTGTTCCTTGGCGATAACCAGGCCCTTCGCCAGCGGCTGGATCACGCACTCCGCCAGCGTCTCGACCATCTCTTCCACCAGGGCCCGGTCGTCATAGAGGAGCATGCTGAGGTTCTCGACGCCGATCCAGTTCCGCAACGTCCCGTACAGGCTCCCCGCCCCCACCTGGAGCGGGTACGTGCGCGTGGCGTCGCGGTGCCTGGCGATCTCCTGGGCGAAGTTCGCGGGCACGCGCCGCGGGTCAGACGGGTCCAGGCGCTTCCTGTACTCCGGCCACGACGCGCGGTCCTTCAGGAGAAACTCGGTCGGCTCGGGGATCGTGGTGGAGTGCTTGTGCCACTTCTCGACGACACCGTCGCCGCGCCGCTGCCAGCGGTAGTTCTCATCCTCCTGCACCACCTCCCACCGGAACTCCGGCAGGAGGCCGATGTGCACGCCGGCCCCCGCCTCGTCATCCATGCCAAAGAACCGCGCGGCCTTCTCGTTCGAGTTCACCTCGTCGGGCAGGCCCTCGGCGTGCCAGCGACGGAGCGTCTCGTCCCAGAAACCGAAGTCCCAGATGACGCATCGGTCGCGCGGCTCATACCTCATCGTGGCCAGGAACCGCTCGCGGTCGTTCATGGTCCCTCCTTCGGGATTGACCCGTATCGGACTCGACTGAGGGACTCTAGTGGCGCCTGCTCACAAGGTCAATGCTTTTCAGAAGAGACGCCGTACCCCGTAGCCGGACAGCCAATAGGATGGGGGGAATCAAGCGGGGGCATGCGTCCCCGGTTGATTCCCCCCTGCGATGCGGCACCCCACGGCGCCCTGAGCCCTTAACGGTGGGCAGACGCTAGCTGGGGATCACCCGCACCCTGAAACTCCCCAAGCTCAGCAGCGGCGGGTCCCCGGCCTCCAGCACGAGGTCGCTCGCGCAGCGGAGGCTGGTCAGGCGTTTGCCCGCCAAGCCGTAAGGCTCGTCGTCGTGATTCGCCGCATTGACGATGCCGATGGCCATCCGGCCGAGGTTCGGGGCCGCGATGTTGCTGCCCGCCATGGCGTAGGGTTCGCCCCGGATGCCGTTGATGGTCACGCTGCGGATCGCCGGCATGGTGAGGAGGTCGAAGTCGGTGTCCGGGTCCGGCAGGTCGGCTCGCCCGTCGCTGTCTTCGTCCCGTGTCGCCGTCACCCCGGCAAACACGTTCGAGTCGAGGATCGCCCCGGCCCGGAGCGTCCCGATGTGGCCGGCGGATGACACGGAGGACCCGTCGATCCAGTCGTGAACGCTCAGATAGCCAAGGGTGGTCGCGGAGGAACCCGGCGTCGCAGCCTGCGTCAGCGTCAGGTCCGCGTCCTCAAGACTGCCGCCAACCCAGAGGACCCCGATGGACTGCGCCGTCCAGGTTCCCGAGAGGTCCGTCCTGGTTCGAAGGACGCCGATCTTGCCGTCGAAGACGCCCGTGAGATCGTACGCCACCGCGCCGGCGGAGAGGAACCTCACGTTCCCGGTGACGTTCCAGGTGGCGTCGGCCAAGGCTCCCGCAATCCGCGCCAAGGAGAGCGTCGGCCGCCGGGCGGAGTCGAAGCCCGTCAGCCTGAGACTGCCCTCGAAGTCGCCCGCGATGCTGGGCAGCCCAAGTCTCGTGGCGAAGCTCTTGCCTGTGACCATCAGGCAACCGATGCCGGGGGCAGTAAGGGTGTCGTCCGTCTCATCGGTGTTCAGCCACCGCGTGGCCGTAAGCGACCCGATCGCCAGACCGTTGGTGTTGATGGAGCAATCGGCGACCTGGCCGAACGTCATCCGCAGTTGCTGCGGCCGGGTGTAGGTGCCGTCCGCCGTGTTGATACTG
>JAPLML010000537.1 GCA_026387055.1 Planctomycetota bacterium
CCCGCCGGCGCGAGCATCGCGAACCTGCACGATCGGTTCGCGGAGCACCTGCGGCGGGCGGTGCTGTGCACGGCGCGGGGCATCGACTTTCACCTCGCGCACCAGAAAGACAACCAGCCGGAGCTGATGCTGAACCTCCTCAGCCACGGCCCGATCGAGAAGGGGCTGGACGCGAGCGACGGCGGCCTGGAGTTCTACAACATGTGCATCGACGGGTCGGCCCTGGCGACGACGGCGGACTCGTTTGCGGCGCTCGAGCAGCGGATCGAGCGCGAGAAGGCCCTGACGTGGCCTGAGATCGCCGAGCACCTCAGGAACGATTACCGCGGCGCCGAGGGCGAGCGCGTCCGCCTCATGATGAAGCGCGGCCCGCGCTACGGGCACGGGGGCAGCCTGGGAGACGAGTGGGCAGAGCGCATCAACCGCCTGTTCACGGGTCTCGTTAAGGCGGGGCCGACGCCGGGCGGCCGGAACCTCATCCCCGGCTGGTTCTCGTGGGCCAACACGATCGGGATGGGGAAGGTCCTCGGCGCAACGCCGAACTGGCGGCGGGCCGGAGAACCGATTTCTCACGGGGCGAACCCCGATCCGGGCTTCCGGCGCGACGCGGCGCCCACGGCCATGGCGAAGGCCATCGCCGCCGTCCAGCCGGGGTACGGGAACACGGCGCCGATGCAGTTGGAGTTGGACCCCGGCCTGTCGAAGGAGGAGGGGGGCGTTGAGAAGATCGCCGCCCTCATCAAGACGCACTTCGATCTTGGCGGGACGCTTTTCAATATCAACGTTATCGACGCGGCGAAAATCCGCGAGGCGCACCAGGACCCGTCGAAGTACCCGGATCTCGTGGTCCGGGTGACGGGGTTCACGGCCTACTTTGCGGCCCTCTCGCCCGCCTTCCGCCAACTCGTCGTCGACCGGCTCATCGCGGAGTAAGGCGCCTGGGAACGGGCCGGCCCGCGGGGGGTGCGTCGGGTGCCAGAATTCCTTGGCGTACCTTCCGGTTGGGTGGACGGCCAAACGCGCCCGCGCGTTGCCGAAGCCGGCTCACTTCCCGGCGCGGAGCAGCGACCAGGTCTGCCACTCGTGCGGGGGGTGGCGATACTCCTTACCGTCGAGCACCGCCAGGACGGGCACTTTCCACCAGGCGCCGACGAAACAGATCTCGCGGTAGCCCGCTACCGAGAGCGTCCCATTCTCGACGCGGAAGAAAGGCGTGTCGTCCTTGACGCCCGTGCAGTTATAGTTGTGGACGCCCAGCACCTCGGTGCGGCCGCCCTTGAGAGTCTCGACCTTGATGCTCACGGCCTCGGTTTTCATGCCGAGGATCCAGAGCTGCCCGCCGTCGTTGCGGGTGTTCACGCGCACCTTCTCGGGACCGCCCTCCGTGTTCCACTGCCTCGCCCAGACAGTCGAGCCCGCCTCCTGGTAGGCGTGGCCGACGCAGTTAGTCATGAAGACGGTGGTCTTCGGCCGCGCGATGACCGTTCCGCCGGTGGTCCGGCAGACCACCGTGCGGCCAGGCGCGCGGGCCTCGATGCCGAAACTGGGCCAGGGCGAGAACACCTGGAGGTGCTGCAAGACTACGACCTTCGCCCCCCTGGGGTCGTCGTCCACAACGAACTTCGCCAGGTTCTCCGGGTACGTGGGGTCCTTGCTCGACCCGCCGAGGATGCGGACGAAACCGAAGCCCATGACCCGCGCGACCGACCCGTGCACCCGCACGTCCTGCTTCATCCAGTACCAGTTGGGGTCGCCGCTCTTGCCGCCGAGGAGGTAGACCGTGGTCGCGCCTTTCTTGGCGGCCTCGTCGATGGCCCGCTGGAAGGCCGGCGCGTCGTCCTCCTCGTCGCCCGCCTTCGCGCCGAAGTCGTTGGCGCAGACCCAGTCCTCGGGCTTGCTCGGGAACGGCACCGCGGGCTCCCGCGGAGGCTTGAGGAGGAGGCCGGCCTTCGGCGCCCCGTCGCCCAAGGTCTCGGCGCCGTGCGAGCTGTACTCGGCCACGTTCGGCCCCGCGGCGTCGCCCCCGGGGGCCCCGGCCGCCGCGAGGGCCGACGCATAACCACGGGTCGCCAGGCGCGCGACATAGAGGTGGCCTTTTTCCAGTTTGATGGCCGGCCCCTTGGTGCCCGTCGGCGCCTCCAGCGCGGCATCGACCAGCGTCAGCACGCCGTTGCCCCCGCTGTCGATCGCCAGCGGCGCGCCAGAGACTTGCAGTCCCTCCGCCGCCAGCACCTGGCCGCGGTGGAGGAGGCCGACCTCGCGGGCCCCGCGCACCGTCACCCGCGACAGGGTCTGGCTGTTGAGAATCTTGTCGGTGCGGATGCCGATGGCGAAGCCCTCGATCTCGACGTCCTGAATGAGACACGGCCCGTTCTGGTCGTTGAAGCCCAGGTCGAGGCCGCACGCGCCGTCGCCGCGGATCCGCACGTTCTCCATCAGGCCGGTGTTGTTGCTGTAGAACTTGATGCCGACGGCGCCGGCGTTCTTGCCCGTGTCGATGGTCAGGTTGACGAGGGTGCGGTCGAAGAAGTCGGCGTTCATCCGCGCGCCGTCGGGCCGCGATACGCCGCGGATCGCCTCACGCGGCTTCTGGGGATCGCCGAAGCCCTCCGCGCCGTCCGCGAGCCGGATGACCGTCTGGTCGCGGTCCTCGCCCCACAGCCACGGCCCGACCATCGAGCCCTCTTTCCCATCTCCCGGCGGCTTGAGGACCAGCGGGCGCGTGATCCGGTAGGTGCCGCTGGGCAAGAAGATGAAGCGCGTGTAATCCTTGCCTCCCACGCGTTCGATGGCCGACTGGAGGGCCTGCGTGTCGTCGGCCACGCCGTCGCCCTTCGCGCCGCCATCGCGCTTCACGTCGATGACCGCCCGCGGATCGCCGGGAAAAACCATCCCCTGAGAAGCGGCGGCGGCCAACAGGAGCAGTAACAGCGACCGTACCAGGTGGGAACGCATGATGTCCTCCTCGTGGCGCAGCTTCAGAGCATCGTCAGGCCTAAGCGCCGCCTGCGTATGTGTTTGGCTTGGGTGGCACGGTCACAGCCTGCCCGCCGCGGCGGGCGCTGTTGCGTGACCGTGCTTGCTCCCCCATGTGACCGTGCACGGCCACGCAACAGCGCGTGGCCGTGCCACCCGGCAATCTCGTATCACTCCAAACACGTACCCGCCTGCACGCGGCGGATTGCCACCGCCCGGACGCGGTGGCGTCCCCCCCCGCGCCCCCGCCGCCGATCGGGTCATTCACTCTTGATGGCGACCCCGGCCAAGGTGCAGCCCGGCGGTTGCTTCGCGTTCTTGTCGACCACCTGACCCGTCAGCTCCACCAGGACCGTGCGCCCGGCATATTCCGAAAGGTCGGCGTTGACCTCGAGCCAGCCCTCCCGGGTCGTGTCCGCCGCGATCGTCTTGCCGGCCAGCGCCTTGCCGTCCGCGGTGATCGCAAGATCCCAGCCCGCCTTGTCGCGCTCCACGCCGGCCCAGAGGGAAAGCGTGCTCTTCTTGCCGGCCGGGAGGTCCACTTTCTTCGCCAGCTTCCAGGGCGTATCGGTCTTGTTGGCGGATACCACGAAAACGCTCTTCCGGCCGCCGCGCTCCCACCAGAAGGAACCTGCCCCCAAGTTCACCCCCGTGGCCTCCCAGCCCGGGAGCATCTTCGGCAGCGCCCACTTCAGCCCGGGATTCTCGATTCGCCGCATCTCGTCATCGGTGAAGAGGCTTCCGGCAATCGGCCCCGGCTTCTTGAGATCCTCGAACCGGCTGGGTGTCGGCGCCTTGACCGGGATGACGAAGACCTCCTCGCCGTTGGCGTCCTTCTCCACGCGCCCGCCTTCTTTCGCCAGCGCCTGCCGGGCGAGCTTCTCACACACGTCGATGAGCGCGGGGAAGGTATAGGCCGTGTGGCTGAAGATCGCCTTCTCGTTGAGCTTCCGGTAGTAGCGGTCGGGCAGTTTCGACATGCCGAGGGTCGTGAATAACACACCGCCGGAGCTTGACGGGTTGCAGTCCGAATCCGATCCGCAGCGGCAGGAGATGATCATGGTCTTGTCCAGATCCCCGTTGCCGTACAACAAGCCCATGAGCACGAAGGCGCCTTCGAGTTTCACGTCCAGCGGGCTGATGTTGTAATTCCGGTCCTTGCGATACTTCTTGTCCACCAGGTCCCAGGTTTTCTCCCAGTTGTCGGGGTTCTCGCGGCGCCAGCGGAGCATGTCGCGGACCATCTCGGCGTACATGCATTCCGAAGGGATGTACTTCAGCCCCGCCTCGATGACCTTGGTGATGTCCTTCTCGAAAAAGGCCTCGGCATACATCCCGCCCGTGAACTGGCCGGCATACATGCCGTCGCCGTAGTTCATGAGCCGGCCGAACTTTTCTCCCAAGGCCATCACCACGTTCGGCAGGCCCGGCGCGATGAGGCCGGCGTAATCGGCTTCGATCTGGTAGTCGATGGCGCCGGCGCAATTGTGAAATCTCGGATGGCTGGAGTCCGGCGGCGCGATGCCGTTACGCAGGTTGCGCCGGCCGGCGTCGTTGGCCACCCACAGGCCGTATCGGCTGTTGGCGAAGTCGATCCCCGCCTGGCGGATCGGCACCTCAAGCCCGTACTGCTCCATCGAGCGCAGGAACGTCATCTCCACGTACAGGTCGTCCTGGCCGAAGGCGTCGTTGATCAGCGCATCGCGGAACGGCGGCATGTCTTTCTCGGGCATGATCTGGGGGTAGCGGCCCTCCGTGGGAGCGCCCCAGGAAACGCCGATGATCTGCCCGATCCAGCCCGCCTGCATCTTCTCCCGGTACTCCTTGACGGGCAGCCGCCGAGCCTGCTGCGCGTCCGCCGCGCGCGCCGCCGCCACCGGCAGGGCCAACATCGCCGCAAAGGCCGTCACCAGCCGCATTCCCGTACGCATCGAAAGCCTCCTTTCGGTTGGGTCCGGCGAGCCCACGTTCGTGCCAGGCACGAGGAGTGTCGCCCCTTCATGGTTTCAGTTCACGCAGGCGAAGGTTCCGCCACTGCACCTGGAGCGGCTCGGTGCGATTGCCTACGCCGTGCACCTGAAGGCCGATGAATCCTGTGCGGGTCATGTCATCCTTGAGGTCGGTCACTTGCCGGCCGTTCACCCACGTCTGGATACGGTCGCCCTGGCAGACCACCCGGTACTTGTTCCACGCGTTCTCCTTGAGCAAGGCACGGATTTCCTCCGTCGGCTTGTCGGCATTCAGGAACTTACCCCGCCGCGCCTCGTCATAGATGCCGCCGGAGAAGCCGCCCACGGCGATCTCCACCTGGTACCCATGCACGCGGCCGTTCTGGTACTCCGGCTTGCTCTCGCTGCGGATCTGCACGCCGGAGTTGAGTTCCTTGTCCACCTTCACCTCGAATTCAAGCTCGAAGTCGCTGTAGCGCTTCTTGGTGCAGAGGAACGAGTTCGGGCTGTTGGGAACCGAGGTGCCCACGATGGCGCCGTCCTTGACCTCATACTTCGCGGAGCCGTTGATCTGCTCCCACCCCTCGAGGTCCTTGCCGTTGCCTGGCGTGACCCAGCCCCGATCGCCGGCCGTCGAGGCGATTCCACAGCCGGCCAGCGCGAGCGCCAGCACGGGCAGGCACACATATCGCAGTGCGTGCATTAGATCGTCCTTCCTTTCTGTGCTGTGTTTGTGCTCCGTTGCCTGGACGCACCTGAGGCCGTCCCCGGCCATGCCGGCGGACGCCGCCAGCCGTGCCTCCCGAGCCTTCCGTCCGCGCTGATTCTACACGAGTTGCGTCTCTTGGCACAAGCGACCGCCCGACCGGAGGATACGGCCTCCCTGCACCGGAGGGGTCACCCTGCCCCGTAACGCCTCAGTTTCGGGGGTGGCACGGCCACGCGCCGGTGCGGGGCCGTGCACATCAGACCAGCACAGTGCACGGCCACGCAACGG
>JAPLML010000231.1:0-14576 GCA_026387055.1 Planctomycetota bacterium
TGAAGCACAGGACACGTCGAGTGCCGAGGCGAGCGGATGATCAGCATAGCAGATAACAGGATAAGGCGCATTTCCTTGACGGGCGGCAACAACCGCAACGGCCACATTTCGGTGACCGGCCGACGGGACCTCCGCCCCTCTGACTGCTTTGGCGCCGCGAACAAGAAGAACGGGACCGGCAGGCCTTGGTGATTCACCTGGAAGGTCTGCAAAGGACCATAGAGACCGACATAGGGCGAGACGCCAAGAGCGGCAGGGCGCGAAGCCATTTCCGTGCGCGGGGCCGTATCAGGGAGTTCTTCGAGCTTCACAAAGCCAAGGCCGGCGACGTGCTCGAGGTTGAGCGCCTGGGTGACCGCGAATACCGTCTGCGATTTGTCAATGAAACGGAAGCCCGTTTCATTGAAGGCACGTCGCCGATCCGAGTGGCCGAATTCTTCGCTGGTATCGGACTGGTGAGGCTGGCGCTGGAAAAGCGCGGCCTCAAAGTCGTTTTTGCCAACGACATCGACCCGGACAAATTCGAAATCTACAAGGACAACTTTCCGCCGCAGGACTTCCATCTCGGCGATATCCACCTGCTGCGGCCGACCGAAATCCCGGACTGCGACTTGGCTACTGCTTCGTTTCCATGCACGGACCTCTCGATTGCCGGCGAGATGAACGGCATTCACAGCGGCGAGTCCAGCGCCTTCTGGGGCTTCATCAAGCTGCTTGAGCAAATGGGCGACCGGCGGCCGCGCATGGTGCTGCTGGAGAACGTTCCCGGATTCCTGATGTCGCGTAACGGCGAGGACTTCGAGTCAGCGACACTCTTCGGATAGCCGGAGATACACATGACGGAGAGCCTATACCATCAGGGGCCAAAGCGCCCACGGAATCTCATCGAGCTTGAGGCCATTATTGTCGCATACGCGATGAGTCGCCTTGACGACCTCTTTCTGAGGCGGTTCTCATACAAGTCCTGGCGAGCGGCCTTCAAAGATACTGGTCGTCGTCTTGGCGTGCGCCCCGCCAGCATGAAGAATCTTCGGGACGAGTTCGACCCAGTTCATCCCAATTCGCGATTGGGTTGGCACAAGAGGCCCTTGCGCCCCAACCGCCAGCGTGTGCTCGGGGAGTTCTGCGAAACCAGCAACGAGGCCCTCTTAGAAGTAATCTCCCGCCTGCTCCGGGGCGATAAGGAAGTCGAGGAAATGATAACAAAGCCGATTGCCACATCTCGCAGCCGCGTAGAGGATGTGGCGGAACGGCTTCGCACAGGTCGCCTTGCAGAGGACTTTTTCTTCAAGAATACCGAGCGTATCTGTGGGATTAGGCCTACAGAACTTGTGGACTGCCGCGAAGAAGCTCGCGGATTCGACTTCGGCGTAAAACACGAGAGCCGCCTTGCCATCGAAGTTAAGGGCCTAAGGCTTGAGCGAGGCGGTATCCTTTTCACAGACCATGAATGGAACCAAGCAATCAGTAGACAAGACTTTTATTGGCTCGTCGTTGTGGGGTGCGTCCACCGGAACCCCCGCGCTGCGCTCATAAAACATCCCTCGGCGTCAATCAAGGTTGTTTCCTCAATTCGCCAAAGTGCCGTACTTTCATGGCGAGCCACTGTATCTGTCCCCTAAACGAATTGGAGAAGCGGAATGCTAATGGAAGAAGCATTGGCGCTTTACGATGAAGGCGCGGCCCTCCCTAATGTCTTGGAGCAACTCTTGACATCTGCTGGCGACCGCCGTATCGAGGTCGGTTCGCAGATTATAAAGAGCGCTCTTGGCATGCCAGACCGCTCACCGCATCGCATTCACACCCCGGTCAAGAAGGAATTCCGTCCCGGCTGCCTGGAAGTTGGCGACGCCGTAATTGCCATCGCAGGGTCGTCGTACGAAGATCTGTTGGACGAAAGGCATTACTTGATCCTTCTGACTTTTGACGATCCTTCGCCTCCGAAATTGGCGAATGCGTCGATCCTGTGTGATTCATGCAGGCTATCGCAGTTCGTTGCACAAATGGTATCCATGAGGGCCTGCTGCTCGGCAGACGTCATACGCAATTGGTTGGCAAGCATCCATCTACAGTTGTCCTGAATACCTGGTCGGCGCAAAACTGGAACTGCGGTTGGGCGAGGGCGTCGTTCAGCCGAAGAACGTGAACACACCGAGTCTGGGCCAACTGGCGGATTTCCGTATTGGCGGCACCGCCATCGAAGTGACCACCGTAGAGCACGTGGACACTGCGCACTTGGACCAGATTGGGGGGATTCTGCGCAACACCGGGCTGCAAGTGTGGCTGTTGACGCGCAAGCGGGATCGCGAGAAATGGGAAAAGGCAATGGAGGCTTCTTTCCGGGAACACCTCAATCGGGTCGCTGTCGCCGACATCGAGACCTTTGTAGGCCAGAACATTTCCGAGATCGGGAGTTTTGAGCCGCAGGATACGAGGGTCGCGCTGGCCAAGTTGTTTGGGCGATATACGGAACACTGGCTTCCGCCGGTCGGAGCGGGCGGGCTGAGAATTGTCGATCCCGAAGCCCGCCGGGAGTGACCGGCAAGGGTGGGCAATGCCTGACACCTTCACCAAGGCCGAACGTTCGCGAATCATGGCGGCGGTCAAGGGTAAGGACACGAAGCCCGAAATGGTCGTTCGCAGATTGGTGTGGGGACTCGGGTACCGGTACCGACTACATGTGCGGTCCGTGCCCGGTTGTCCGGACCTCGTTTTTCGCTCACGGCGCAAGGCGATTTTCGTGCATGGTTGCTTCTGGCACCGACACTGGTGCTCGGGCGGGCGGTCCATGCCTGCCTCGCGAGTCAAGTATTGGAGGCAGAAATTCGCGCGGAACATGGCCAGAGATGTCAAACATCGCCGAAGGCTCTCCCGTATGGGCTGGCGCGTGCTGACCATCTGGGAGTGCCAGACTGGAAAGCCAGATCGCCTCGAATCCCGGCTGAAAGCCTTTCTTCAATCCTGAGAACCGTAGTTCTCCGCCATCCAGGAAAACCTGTGGTCACGACCCATGTATGAGCCTGTGAATGTTGACGGTGTGTTCTTTTTCAAGCGATTGTGTTTGCGGCACCCTTGAGCTCCTGGCGCTGGTGTGCTACACGACGAGCGTCCGCCACGCCGGAACCGCCGTCACGGACCGGCCACGGCAACACAAAAGGCGAAGATCGAATATTGAACACTCAATGTCCAAGGTTCAAGTCACGGCAAAAGCTGCCTTGGCCGCTTGTCTTTCGTTGGACATTGGGCGTTGAGTGTTCAATGTTGGACATTCGCTGTTACGGCTTTGCCATTCGTCATTTGCCTTTCACGCGCTGCACCTCGATCTCCGAGATCGTCGGGGTGTCGGTGGACTTCTCGATCACGAGGCGCAGGCGCCGGGCTTCGATCGTTTTCGGGAGGTCCACGGCGCGCTGGCGGCCCATCGTTGTGCCGCGCGAGATCTCCTTGAGGTCGGCGTCGCCGGCCAAGAGGCGCCAGGCCTGGATCCGCTCGCCCCAGTCGGTGCACTCGTCGATGACGACGCGGTCGAACGCGAGGGGCTTCTCCCACTCCAACTCGATCCAGCAGCCATTCTCGTCGCCCTTGCGGCTGTTCCAGCGGGTGGCGGGATCGGCGTCGACGGCCTTCTCGGGCTCGTACCCGGCGTCCCAGACGGAGGACGCCTTGGCCTTCGCCTTGGCGGCGAGGTTCTCCGGCCGCGGCGCGTGAACGCGGACGTCGATCTTCGGCGGCGCGCCCTTGCCGCCCTCGACCGCCGCCGCGACCGTGGCGGTCAAGACCTTGCCCAGCTCGAGCCCCGCCGTGTCGGCCGAGACGGCGATCTTCGTCTTGGCCGGCCACGGGCCGATCTCGCCCTTCTCGGGCGCAAGGTGCACCCGCGGGTCGCTGGCCTCAAGCTTGAAGCGGGCCGGCGCCGGGCCGAGGCTCTGGATTTCGATCTCGCCGGTCGCCCCCGCAGGCAGGTCGACCGACGCGGGCAGCACGTCGATCATCGGCTCCGCGATCGGTTCCAGCGTGACTTCCCATTCCGCCTCGCCGCTCTTTTCGGGCACGATCACCGCGCGTGCCGCGCCCGCGCTTCGGCGGGTCGAACCTTTTCCCGCCGCCGATTTCACCGCCGCCGCGACGTACCGGCCGCCGGCGAAGACGAGCTCGTACGGGTCGCCCTTCACGAGGTGCGAGGAGCGGCCGGAGGCGATCCACCGCGCCCCGTCCTCGCGCCACGAAAGCCGCTCGAGGTCCAGGCCGCCCTGGCTCGCGTGGCGGCTGGTCGAGAGGAGGACCGGCCGCTCGCCGACGGCGGGCGTGAGGGAGAAGAGCTTCCCCTCCCACGCGGCCATCGCGAGCGGGATCTTTGCGTCGCGGCGGAACCGGCCCACGTAGGCCGAGCCCCAGAAGTCGAAGACGTGCACCTCCTCGGCCTCCAGGGGCAGGCGCGCGAGGTCCAGCACCCTGGCCGCGGGCCGGCCGTCGTAGTTGAAGAGGCCCGCGACGTCCCACGTGCCCCAGGGCCTGGCGATCCGGAGGTCGAACATATCGTACTTTCGCCACTCCTTGATGGGATAGAGGTTGGCCGGGCGGATGTCGAGCATCGGGAAGGACTGCTGCCACACGCGGCGGATGGCCGGCGGCACCTCGGTCCACCGGTCGTCGGTCAGGAACTGCTGGCCCGTGAGGACCCGCGCCTGGGCGTTCAGCCGCGCCCGCTCGACGGTGGCCTTGTACAGGTCGGCCGCCGCGTCGGGGTCCGAGTACCACGCGATGTTATTGAGGAAGTTCCATTCGAGGACGACGCCGATGGCGTGCGGGTCGTAGCCCGTGTCGCCGCCGGTCCGCGAGCCGTTGACCCGGCCGATGGCCTCCAGGGGCGTGCCCCAGCAGGCGTTGATGAACTTTTCGGGGCCGATGGCCGCGCGGCCGATCTCGAGGCCCCGGCGGTAGCCGTCGAGGCCGCCGCCGTCGGCGCTCTTGGCGTACGCGGCCGCAACCTCGGGCTGGCCGTCGATCTTGAAGAACTCGTAGTTCCACGTTTCGCTGACCTTGTGCCAGAACATGCCGAACCACGCCTCGACGGCCGGCGGGCGGGTGGCGTTCAGCGTGAAGTCGCCGCCCCAGTTGACGCCGCCGAAGGTGGGGATGAGCTTGCCTTCGCGATCGTGGAGGAACCACTCGGGGTGCTTCTCGGCCTCGGCCTTCGGGGCCACGGTGAAGGGCGTGAACCAGAGGCCCGGCACGAGGCCCTTCGAGCGGATGTAGTCCGAGAGCCCGCGCATAGCGCGGTCGTCGGTCTGCGCGTAGTTATCATCAAGTTGAAATATGAGGTTCGGCCCGGCGTACGGGAGGAGGTGCCCGGCCACCCAGTCGATCTCCTTCCGCAGCCGTTCCATGGTCTGGGCGGGCCGCCCGTGCATCGCCGCGATGCCGTACCACGTCATCGCCACCACCGGGGCCGTGGGCCACCGGCTGACCTTCGAGATCGGGGCGTAGAACTTGATGCCCAGCGTGTCGCGGTAGTAGCGGGGCGCGAGGCGCACGGTCAGCAGGGGCTGGCCGGCGGGAGCCGAGGAACGGACTTCCCAGCCCTCGCCTCGCCGCCATTGCGCGCGGTCCGCCGGGCCGACCGTCATCGCCAGGTCGCGCTCGCGGTCGAAGAGCGAGAGCGCGCCGGGGACCTGCGCCGGCCCGAGCGTGGTCACGAGAACGCTCTTGTCAGTCTTCGCCTCATCCTGGAGCCGCGCGATGATCGCGCCGGCCCCCAGTGCCGCGCGGCCGCTCAGGAGGGCGGGACCTTGGAGGTCTCCTTCCGCGCGGATCTCGACCGCGCCTTCGCGGACGGCCGCCTTGAGCGTGAAGGCCTTGTCCAGCGCGACGGCGAGTTCGCCGCCCGCCACGCTCGTGGTGAAACGCAGAGCCTTGTCGTCGGACGCCGCCACACGCCCGCCGACGGTTGCCTTGACGGCGATCCTGTCGAGGACCGTTCCCGCTTCGCGGTCGCTGACCTGGAGCGTCCGGGTGGCGGCGTCGAACCTGACCGTGACACCCTTGACCGTGATCGCAGCCTCCTCGGCCGCCGCGGCCTGGGCGGCAAAGGTGCACACCATCAGCGTGACGAGAAGAAGGGTGCGTTGCATGCAGGTTCTCCAGTTCTCACAAGTCCTCATGCGGTGGCGCGACGGGCGGTCTTGCCCGCCGCGTAGACACGGCCTCGGATGCGTCCCCTCTCCCACAAGGGGGGATACGCCGCGCAGCGGCGAACTATTCCGCCGCATACTCGACCCACAGCGTCTCCGGGGCGGGGCCGGCGTCGAGGGTCCACGTCTCGCCGGGGGCGCCAGGGGCGGTCTTGCAGGTGTGGCTGGCCTGTTTCGTCTGGCCGCCGTCTTTCCACGCGAACGTGACCTTCAGGGGCGAGGGGTTCTCAACGCGGTAGACGAGGTGGGCCTCGGCCCAGAGGTACGGCCGCCCGCCGGTGTTCGTGAACCGCACGCGGACCGGCCCGGCCGCGCCATCGAGTACCGCATCGCCCATGTTGAACGTCTGGCTCCACCAGTCGTTCGGCTCGGGCTCGCGGCGGACGATGGACCAGTCCTTGAGCACGCTCTTCCAGGTGGTCCCCCCGTCGGTGGAGCAATCGATGTTGTACTTCGCCTCGCGCGGCGGCGCGCCCGAGGCGATGCGGGCCGCCGCGTAGACCTGCACGGCCTTCGCCTGGCGCGGGGCGGCGAGCTCGAGCGTGACCGCGGGGGAGTTGAGCGCCCCATCAACGAGGTGGGCCGCCGCCTGGGGCACGTTCGGCCCCGCCGAGAGGACCGCCTTGCCGGAGGCCTCGTACGCGATCTTGTTCGCGCCGGCCCGGAGGTGCGGGATGACCGTCGGGGCGCACTGGCACACGGTCTTCATCGTGAGGCCCGAGCCGGCGAGCGCCTTCGCCCCGGCGCCGAAACGGATGAAGTACTGTCGATATCCTTTCACGAGGTCCGTCAGGTCCAGGCCGTCCCGCGCGGGGCCGGCCTGCTGCCAGGTCTTCCCCTGGTCGACCGAGATCTCGACGGGGCAGGCCATTTTGCCGCTGAGGACCAGCCCGCCCGTGCATCCAGGCTTGTAGATACCCCACTCTTCCTTGGCGGCGGCGGCCGGCGGGGCGGCGGCGGCGAGGTACGGGCTGTACCATTCGAAGGTCACCCGGTCGGCCGACTCGTCGATCACGCCCTCCTGGTAGCGCGCGGACGCGAAGTCGGGCGTGTAGACGTAGACGGCGTTGGCGTACCGGGCCTGGCCGGGCTTGTAGCCGGCGTCGCGCCCGGACTTGTACATCTTCTCGGGCTGGTTCACCCAGGTGCGGTCCCGCGTGGGGCCGGGGATGCCCTGGGTGTTGTAGTTGATGCCCCAGTAGACGAAGGTCTTGCCGTCGTCGAGGCCGGGCCGGAGGTATCGCCGCAGCGTCTCGCCCGCCCTGAGGTGCACGAGGGGCGGCGGCCCGGCGTAGCCCGTCGTGTAGCCCGCCCACTGGACGTTCTTGTAGGCCGCCGGATCGTCGGGGTGCAGGCCGCCGGGGATGAACCCGCGATCGCGGCTGCTCCGGGCGACCGACGCCATGTCCCGGCTCACCTCCATGAGGCCGAGGAGGCGCGAGCCGTCGGCCGCGAAGACGACGGTCGAGACGTCGTGGTCCAGCAGGGCCCAGCGGCCGGCGCCGTACGGTCCGCCGGTCAGCCAGACCTCGAAGCTCGTGTGGCCGCCGAGGCCCATGGCCCGCGCCCGGCCGGGTCCTAGAAGCTTCTCCATTTCTCCATGCCACTGATGGTGGGTCGTGTAGCACAGGCCGTAGCCGGAGCCGAAGAGGCCGCTCCAGTACTCGCGGCCCTCCTCGCCGCCCGCGAGGCCCTTGCCCCACAGGTCCTCCTTGCCGACGGTCGAGTGGAAGTAGTTCAGGTTGCGCCAGTACCACGACGCGAGGGTCTTGTCCTCGTCGCCGGCCACCTTCTTTCCGGTGACCCGCTCATAGAGGTCGGCCTGGGTCTTGAAGAGGCGCTCGAAGGTCGAGCAGGAGAGCTCGCCCGGGTACCAGGGGTGATCGGTCTTCGTCTGCGGGTCGCCGACGCCGCCGCGGGCGGCCGAAAGGGCCGAGAGCAGGACCGCCGTTGTGAGCAATGCTCGCATCGTCATATCCTTTGTGCTGCTCATGTGCCACAGCTTGCTTGTGACGCCGCGGCCCATGAAGCCGGCGGCCCATCCTACGCCTGGCTCATCCGGTAATCCAGCCGTTTCGGCGGCTTGAGGGTCCGGCGGACGCGCTCCTTGAGGGCGTCGTCGATCGGCACCCCCTCGGCGGCCGCCAGGCGCTTCTCCTGGATGGAGAACCAGAGGTCCGTCAGGGCGATTTCGCCCTCGCGCACGTCCGCCAGCTCGATCCGTTCGAGGATGGCCTCGGCGCCGGCGAGGTCGCCCCGTTCCGTTGCGGCCCGTGCCGCCAGCATCTCGATGCGTCCGGAGCGGCGCACCGCCTGCGGCAGCCCGTTGAGCCACCGGTCGAGGTCCGCGAAGCGCCCCGCCTCGGTGAGCGCCCGCCCGCATTCCGTCTGGAGTTCCGGCAGATCGGGCTTGAGCTCGGCGGCCCGCAGGTACAGGTCGGCCGCCTCGCCCGCCCGGCCCTGGTGCCTGGCGAGGACCGCGAGGTTCCGGTACGCCCACGCCGAGGGCTGCCTGGCGAGCGACTTCCGCCACGCCTCCGCGGCCTCCGCCATCTCGCCGGCGCGGTGGGCCGCGACGCCCAGGTGGAGCCACGTGAGCCAGTGATCGCCGGCCGGCGTGCGGGCCGACTCGGCCAGGCGCCGCCGCCACGGCGCTGCCGTCATCCACGCGCCGGGCGCCTGCGCGGGATCGTGACGGGGGAGCGCGCCTTTGTCGAGAAGTGCCAGCCACGGGGCCTGGTCCTCGCCCAGGGACGCCTCTTCAAATACGATGCCCGCAGGCCACTGTGCGGCGGGGGTGGCACGGCCACCCGCAGTTGGGTGGCCGTGCGTGGCATCGGACAATGCACGGTCACGCAACGGCGCGTGGCCGTGCCACCCGAGGAGGCGCTCGTCGAGGGCGCCCCAGCCGGACCCGCGGAAGAGGATCTCCTCGGGCCGCCGGTCGGCCAGCGCCGCCGTCTCGCCATGCAGCGCTTCGAGGCGCGTCTGCGGCAGCAGGGCGTCGAGCCGCTCCTGGACGTGCCGGTGCGAGGCCGTCCAGTCGGCGCCGTGGACGACGGCCGGGTCAGCTTCCATTAACATATACGCTTCGGTCCACGACCAGTCGGCCCGGGCGGGCATGGAGACGTACTCCGACTGGGTCCGCGCCAGGCCGCCCTGGATCTCGACGTAGGCCGTGCCTCTCCCGCCCAGGTGCTGCTGCCACCGCCGCCCGCCGGGGCCCATCCCCCACACGAAGAGCTTGCGGCCCTTGAGGCGGGCCGTGGACGCGTGGACGAGCCCCGCGCCGCCGCCGTCGAGGCTGGCGATCCACGGCCGGTTGCCCGGCGGAATCCTGTAGAAGCAGTCGCGGGCGGTCGGGATGCGCGTCGGGTAGCTCGTGTCGATGCCGTCGCGCACGGGCACCGCCACCTCCTCCATGCGGCCCTGGTAGCCGTAGGGGTACGCGCGGTCGGCCGGGACGACCACGCGGTGCCCCGCGGCCTCCTCGACCGCGATGTTCGACCACCAGTAGGCCGCCGCGGTGTCGGCGTGCGGGTTGAGGAGGCGCGGCCGCACGAGCAGCATCGCCTCGCCGTCGGGCATCAGGAAATCGATCTGGAAGAGGAAGCAGCGGAAGCGGTCGAACTCATAGAGCCGCAGCACCGGCGAGCCGTCGCCGGCGGCGACCCGCGAGGCAAACACCGGCGAGCACGTGTACGCCGCGTGGCCGCGGACCGCCACGTTCCACTCCACGCCGCCGGCGAACCATGCGTTCCTCAGGGCCACGTTCGCGAAGTGCAGGACCTTCGGCTGGTAGAGCAGCTCGCGCCGCCGCGCCTTGTGATAGAGCGACCAAAGCCGCCCGCCGAGCTCCAGGAGGAACGTCGCCCGCAGGCGCTCGTTCTCGAGCACCGCCGCGCGGAGCGGACGCGGGGCCTCCGAGCGGTCATAGGCGTCCTGGATTCGGTACGGCAGGCACCCGCGGACCTCGGCCGCCTTCTGGAACGCCCGCTCGGCCTCCGTCATGTTGGGATCGAAGGCGCTCGTGGCGTCGGGCGCCGGCGGGCCGGGGAGGTCGGGCAGGGGGTTCTTGCCGCCGAGGACGGAGGCGGGTATGGTATAGTTCTCAATACATAACTCTGTCATGCGGCCTTTCCGTTTCAGGCGCCGCGGCTTGCCCTCACGCCGTGGTCGGCGCGCCTTTTTCCTTCCGCGTTTCCTTGACAACCGGTGCGTGCCGCCCATTATGGAGCATCGGCGGCCGTGGCCGCCACGAATAAACGGCCGCACCGCGGTGAGGTTTGAGTCTCGGGGGTGGCACGGCCACGCGCCGTTGCGTGGCCGTGCATGGTCGCGTGGGGCAGCAAGCACGGTCACGCAACGGCGCGTGACCGTGCCACCCACGCCAAACACGTACTCCCGTAGAGGGAGAGGGTTGACGCTGAACACGTACCATCGGGTGGCCATGCCACCCTCGCCACGAACAGAAGGAGCCGCACGATGCCGAAGGCGCGTTCAACGCGGGCCCGTAAGGAGCCCTTCTGGCGGTTGGAAAACGCCGACGTGCGGATCGACGTGGAGCGGCCCACGGGTTTCATCCGCGCGCTCTATTTCAAGAAGGTGGGCGTGGACCTCTTCCAGCAGCTTCGCGGCGGCATCACGGGGTACAAGGGGTGCCTGCGGATCTACGACGAGCATGACGACCGCTGGTACGACGACTTGCGGGCGCCGCCGGTCATCGTCTCGGCGTCGAAGCGCGGCAACACGATCCGCGTCGTGCGGCGCTACCGCGGCGCGCCGTTTACGATCGTGATGACCCTCGCGATGGAAGCCGGCGCCCTCCGCTGGCAGGTGCGGGCGACGAAACTCCGCCCCGGCGTGGCCGACCGGTCGCTGCGGGTCCACTTCTGCATGCCGCTGATTGCCGGTTGGGACGTGTGGGCGCCGTGCAAGTTCGGCGAGATCACGTTCGACGGCATGACGCCTTTCGAGTTCATGTACATCCAGGTCCCGTACGTCAGCGACCAGGAGATCATCCTGCCGATGGTCAGCCACTACCATCGGCGGCTGGGGGCGGGGTTCTCGATGGTCGAGCCGATCGACGCCAACGTCCCGGCCGCCAAGTTCATGTTCAATAATGGCGATAAGTGCTATAACTGGGGGACGATGCGCAAGGACCCCCGCACGGTGCCGATGCTCGAGGCCGCGAACTACTACATCGGCCTCGTGGGACGCCGGCCGATGAAGACCGAGGTGCTGCTTTTCTTCCACGGGGGCGACTGGCGGCCGGGCCTCGGCCAGGTGTACCGGCGCTGGCGGGAGTACTTCGACCCCTACAACGCCGCGATCTACGAGCGCGAGGGGTGTTTCCTCTGCGGCGGCGTCCAGAACTCCGACGAGGCCGGCAAGCTCGTGGCGATGGGCCTCAAGACGATGGAGGTCCACGGCCACTTCCAGGAGTACGGCGACTACTTCCAGGCGGGGAAGGACCGGTGGTACCGCCTCCAGGTCAAGGAAGGCGTGTACCACCGGATGGTGCGGGAGCGGCGCGAGCGGGAGCGGACGGTCCTGGGCGACCGCGTCGAATCGTCCGTCACGGCCGGGGACGTCGAGGAGTTCATGCGGACGCATACCGATGAGCAGATGGCGTCCTACCTGGGCCTCGCCGGGCCGGAGGAGCTCTACCACCGGCGCGGCGACGTCCGGCGGCGCCTCCAGGCGCTCGCCGACGCCGGCATCGCCTGCCACTGGTACTTCAACTACACCGACGGCTACCGGCCGCGCGCCGAGCGCGACTGGCCCGACGCGATCTCGAAGGACGAGGACGGCCGCTGCGTGCCGAGCGGGTGGTACTTGTGCCACAACATGAACGCCGACCCGCGGTGGTCGTTCGGGCGGTTCTGCTACGAGTCGGCCCGGCGGATCTTCGAGGCGTACCCGATGCTGGCGGGGTTCTTCATGGACTGCTTCCGCCACTACGAGATCGATTTCGGCCGCGACGACGGCGTGACGGTGGTGAGCGGCAGGCCCGCCTACAGCATGAACCACTCGTACGACGACATCGAGCGGCGGATCAAGGACGAGATCATGCGGCCGCGGAACCTGACCTCGTTCGCCAACAAGCCCGTGAGCATCCGCTCGATGCGGTACTGCGACGGGCAGCTCCTGGAGGGCGACGGCGACCGGTGCGAGGAGAAGTTCTTCTGGGCCTCCATCGCATGCCCGATGTTCTATATGTGGGGCGACCCGAACCGGTCGACCGACGAATTCCTGCGGCGGTGCGTGCTGAACGGCGCGTGGCCGACCCTCGTGGCCCGCACCGACGAGAACACGCGCCTCTACCAGGAGTACCTGCCGCTCTTCGCCCAGTTCCGGCGGCGCGTGTTCTGCTTCGAGCCGGACCCGATGCGCCCGCCGCGGCACGCGCGCGGCAAGCTCTACACCGTGGCCGACGGGTACGTGGCGGGGATCATGTCGGAGGCCATCGACCGGGGCGACCGCGTGGCGTGGGCGCGGACGCCGTACGCGCTCTTTCGCGTCGCGCGGGGGCACGACGTCGGCCGGGTCGGCGTGATGTACCCCGGCGACGGCGAGAGGCGCGAGGTGCGGTTCAAGTTCGACGGCACGTTCCTGGCCGTCCCGCTCGCCGGGTACCGGAACTGCGCGGTGGTCAAGCTCTTCGTCACCGGCTCAAGCGGCCGCGCGATCGGCCCGGACGTCTTCCAGGCCCGCGACCGGATGTGCGCCGACCCCGAGTCGGCGTTCGAGGATATCTCCGAGCGGTGAAGTGGCCGGGTGGAATGGCCACGGCGCCTTTGTACGTGTCTAGCGTGGGTGGCACGGTCACGCGCCGTTGCGTGACCGTGCTTGCTCCCCCATGTGACCGTGCACGGCCACGCAACAGCGCGTGGCCGTGCCACCCGGCAATCTCGTGTCACGCTAAACACGTACGCGCCTTTGCCGTGGCCATGTTCTTGGAGGGGGGAAAGCATGGCCACGCAACGGCGCGTGGCCATGCCACCCTTCCGCGCTATGACTTCCGTCGCGGCAACTCTTGAGCAATGATCTGCCGCGCGCGGGGGCACACCGGGCACTGGGGGTTGTGGCAGAGGAGGGCGGCGGGGTCTTGGCGGAGCATCTCCACCGCGAGGTCGAGGCAAGCCTTGGCGCTGAACTTCAGGCACTCGGCGGCGCCGAGCCGGCACCGGCCGAGCGCGCCGCGGCGGGCCATCTCGTCTTCGAGCGCCGTGAAGCCGGCGGAATCGGTCGGCACGTCGGCGGGCGGCCGCTCGGACCGCGTCCCCCGGCGGTCGATCACCGTGAGCGTGCGGTCGTAGCCGGCGTAGAAGACCTTCCCCAGGTAGGGCACGCGCACGATCGCCTCGGAGACATGGACAAGGCTGCATGACGGCAGGCGGCAGCCGATCATGAGGACGCCGGCCCCGGCCGCGGCGGCCTTGTGGAAGGGGCTGCCGACGCCCAGGCCGCTCGTGCGGTCGTGCCCGGCGGCGAACTCCTCGGCCCGCCGGCCCCAGGCCGCCGCCGAGTGCGTGGGGTGCAGGCTCCGCACCACGCCCGCTGTGCGGCGGAAGGTCTCGGTCAGCAGGCCCGTGCGGCTCGGCGTCTCGGCCTGGCGGAAGACGCCGTCGGGGGCGGGGGCGGTGAAGACGGACATCAGCAGCGTCCCCTCCTCGGCGACCGCCGCCTGGAGCGCCTGGATTACGGCCTCCGGCCCACCCTCGACCTGGCCGATCGACTTCATCGACGAGTGGACGATGAGGATGTCGCCGGGCCGGACCCCCGAGCGCGCGGCGAGCTGCTCGCGCAGCACTCCCTGAGTCCAGGGCCCCGTGCCGAATCCTTGCTTTGCGGCGCTCACGCGGTACATTGTGAGTCGTTCTGCGGGCGCGGCAAACATTTTTTCCATGGGTGGCATGGTCACGCGCCGCGTTTAGCCGTCGCCGGTACGGCGACGGGATGGGCGCCAAGGCCAACGATCGTCGCCGTAGCGGCGACGGCTAAACGATGCGGGCGCCAGCCGGCTGGCGGGTCGCGCGAAAGGGTTCGCGATGCTCGAGTCCCTGATCGAGACGATCGCCAGGGCTTACGACGCGGCCCGCCACCGCGATCTCCTGGCGGCCCTGTGGGCCGAGGAACGCTGGTTTACCACGCCGCATCAAACGGCCGCCGCCCGCATCGCGCGCGAGGCGCTGGCCGGCGCGGGTCTCGACGATGCACGTCTCGTGCCTTTCCGCGCCGACGGGCGGACGCGATTCCAGGATTGGACCACGCACCTGGCATGGGACTGCCGCGGCGCGGGCCTCCGCGCCGGCGGCCTGGCGTTGGTCGATTACTCCGTGCCGGCGAGCGTGGTCCAGTGGAGCGGGCCGCTGGAGGAGA
>JAPLML010000231.1:14593-15821 GCA_026387055.1 Planctomycetota bacterium
GAGGAGACCACGGCGCCGGTGATCGACGGCGACGCGCTCCCGCCGGGGGCGCTCCAGGAGGTCCGCGGCAAGTTCGTCCTGACCGCCCGCCCGCCGCGCGAGATGAAGGAGATCGTGAAGTCGGCGGGGCCGGTCGCGGTCGTCAGCGATTACCTCGGCGCCGGCGCCGGCTACGACGAGGGCACGACGCGCTGGTGCAACACGTGGGGCGACGGGCCGGACGGGTGGTACTTCCGCGCGTGCGACGCGCCGCTGCCGGGTTTCTCGCTGAGCCCGCGGCTGGGGGCGGCCCTGCGGCGGCGGCTCGCGGAGGATCCGCAACTCACGTTGACCGGCACGTGCCGGAGCCGGCTCCACGAGGGCGAGGGTCACGGCGTCACGGCGGTCCTCGCGGGCCGGGACCCGTCGCGCGAGGTCTGGCTCTTCGGCCACGCGTGCGAGCAGGGGGCCAACGACAACGCGAGCGGCGTGAGCGTGCTCGTGGAGGCGGTGCGGATGCTCGCGGGCCTGGTCGATGCTGGGCGGCTACGGCGTCCGCGGTTCGGCATCCGCGCGGTGGCCACTGAGGAATGCATCGGCATGCTTGCATTCGTTGGCGGCAGCCCGGACCTGCGGTCGCGGGCCCTGGCGGGCCTGAACCTCGACTGCGTCGGCGACGCGAGCGCCCCCGGCCGACCGTTCAAGATCTTCTTCGGCCCGCTCTCGGCGCCGACCTTCGGCTGGGCCGCCGCGGGGGCGATCGGCGAGGCGGTGGTCCGGCGCGGCCGCGGAACGTACCACCTCGTGAGCCAGTGCGTGCCGCCGACGGGCGACGACATGATCGCCGACCCGGCCTGCGGCATCCCCGCGCTGTGGCTCGGGCGGGGGAAGGATTCCGTGGGCTACCATTCCAGCCGCGACACGCCGGCGGTCTGCGAGGAGGAGTCGCTCCGCTCCAGCACGCTCCTGGCGGCGGCGTGGGCGTACCTCATGGCCGACCTCGATGATCGATCGGCGCGGTCGCTCTTTCCGGCCGCCGAACGGTGGACCGATGAGCACGTGCTGCCCGCCGACGACGCGGATGCCGCGGCGCTGCGCCGGTGGGCGGCGGGGCGGATGCTGCGAGACCTGGCGCGGTGGGACGTGTCGCCGTCGGTGTACGAGGCCCGGGCGGCACGGTACGCGCCGGCGGACGCCGAGCCGCTGGCCGGGCTTCCGGCGGAAGGTCCGCGCCTCGCGCGCCGGACCT
>JAPLML010000400.1 GCA_026387055.1 Planctomycetota bacterium
CCACGTGGCCGAGTTCGGCGCCCGCTGGGTCGACGTCACGGTCTGGGCCGTGCTCGTGATCGCGGCCGCCGCCCTGATGATCGGCCGCGCGCCGCGGATGCCGCGCGGCACAGTCGGGTGGATCGCGGCCGGCCTGCTCGTGCCGGTCATCGTGGTCTGGCCATGGCCTTACCGCCTGGCGGCGATCCTGCTGGCAGCGGGCCTGGCCCTGGCGCTTCTGCCCATCCCGCGGCGCTGGCCGAAGCGGATCGGCCAAGCGGCGGTCCTGGCCGGCGCGGTGCTCGTCGTCCAGGCCGCCGCGCTCTACGCCTACGAGTCGCTGACGGCCCGGTCGCACGAGTTGCCGTGGCCGCTGCCGCACCTCCTGGGCCTGGCGGCCCAACTGCTCGGGCAGGACGCCGGCGTCTGCGGAAACACGCTCGCCCTCTTCTCCATGCGTCAGGTCCACCGGATGGGGGCGACGTGGGAACTCCTCCTCGACCCGGCGACGCTGGCGTTCCTGGCCGGCGGCCTCGCCGCCCTGCTTCTCGGCGCCGTGCCGGTCGGGCGGGCGGAAGGGCGGGGCCGGCTTGACTGGCCGAAGGCCGTGGGCGCCCTTGTCCTTGTGACGCTGGCGTGGCTCCCGATCCGCGCCGCCGTGCTGATCGGCCTGTACATGCACCGGGTTCTCGTGACCGGTTACGACGACCCGCTGAGCCTGATGAGCCAGTTCTGGAGCCTGCCGCTGCACCTGGCGCTCGCGGCCGGGCCGGTCCTCCTGGCGTGGCGGTTCGTCGGCTGGGGCGCAGGCGCGACGCCGGCCGAACGTCGGGCCCCGGGGGGATTCATGCCGGCGTGGCGGCCGGCCGCCGCCGTGCTCCTCGTCGGCGCCGCGGTCGCGGTCTTCACGGCCGCCGTCGCGTGGGAGCCAACGGGCGAGCGCAAGGCCGGACGCGTGGCCATCGAGGAAGGCCACTCCAAGTGGGAGCCCACCACCCGCGCGATGGACACCGAGTGGTACGGGAACGATTCCGGGTACAACTACGCCTGTCTATATGATTACCTTACACGGTTCTACAAGATGTCGCGGCTCGACCAGCCGATCAACGATCTTGCTCTCAAGGACCTCGACGTGTTGGTCGTCAAGACGCCGACGGAGATGTACAAGGACGAGGAACTCAAGGCTCTCTGGAAGTGGGTGGACCGCGGCGGCGGCCTGGTCCTCATCGGCGAGCACACCAACGTCTTTCACACGGGCGAGGCCCTGAACGCCCTCTCGCGGCGCTACGGCTTCGAGTTCCGGTACGACTGCCTGTTCGGCATCGACTCGTTCTTCGAGGAGAAGTTCGAGCCGCCGCTGGTGCCGCACCCGGCCATCCAGCACATGCCGCCGCTGGACTTCGCCGTCTCGTGCTCGATCGCCCCGGGCGCAAGCGGCGGCCGCGCGGCCATGCGCGGGCTGGGCCTCAAGAACGCGCCGGCCGATTACCACGCCAGCAACTTCTACCCCCAGGCCGAGGACCGCCCCGACATGCGCTACGGGGCGTTCGTCCAGGTCTGGACGACGCGCTCGGGCATGGGACGGGTCATCGCGTTCACCGACTCCACGCAGTTCTCGAACTTCAGCATGTTCGAGCCGGGCAAGCCCGAACTCGCCCTCGGCATGATCGAGTGGGCCAACTACCTCGACGCCGTGGGCGACCCGGCGCCGTGGCTCGCGGGGGCGGCCCTGGTGCTGGCGGCGGGCGGCCTCCTCGCGGCCCGCCGCTCCTCCGTGACGTGGGTGCTCGTCCTGGTGGCCGGGACGCTCGGTCACGCCGGCGCCGCCGTGGCCGTGCGCGAGCACCATCGCGCCGCCCTGCCGATGCCGAAGAGCGTGCGGCCGTATACCCTCGTGACGGTCGACCCGGAGATGTCGGGCGGGGTCCTGCCCAAGGGCGGGTTCATCGCCGGGCGCGAGGACGGCTTCGGCATCTTCGAGCGGTGGATCCTCCGCCTCGGCTACTTCACCCAGCGCGCGAGCGTCAAGGACGCCGCCGGCAGCCGGATGGTCGTGGTCATCAACCCGGACCGCCCCGTGCCGCTTGAGTACGTCGCCGCGCTGACCGACTACGTCAAGGGCGGCGGGAACCTGCTGGTCCTCGACTCGCAGAAGAACGCGGCGTCGACCGCCGACAGCCTCCTCTGGCCGTTCAAACTCAAGGTCAATCACAACGCGAACCTGGCCGGCCCGGTCGCGGGCCCTCCGGGGTGGCCGGCCGTCAAGACCGAATTCGCCTGCGAGGTGACGGGCGATCAGGCGGATCAGGCGTTTGCCCACATCGAGGGGAAGCCCGTGGCGGTGACCGCGCGGTTCGGCAAGGGCTCGGTCACCGTCATCGGCTTCTCGCACCGGTTCTGCGACGTCCAGATGGGCGTCACGGGCGACACGGTGCCCGATGCCGCGATGCGCGACGTGTACGAGCTGGAGTACAAGCTCCTGCGGGCCATCGCGGAGCAGAAGCCCCCCATCGCCCCGGCGGTGATAAACTCCCCGTAGGACGCCTGCCGGCAACCTTGCCGCGCGGCGGGTCTCTTTCTAACGTGCCACGGGTTGCTTGCCAACCCGTGGTTATTACAGCCTTATTTCGAGATTGTAGCAATGCTACCGGGCGGAAGCCTATCCGAAAAACCGCAGGTCAGGGATTACGCTGTCAGCCGGCCAACCGTTGCATTCCACGGCCGCGCGGTTATCCTGTCACCCGCCATGGCAAGATCCTCAATCGCCCTTCTCAGCCTGATCGTGCTCACCGGATGCGCCGGCCTCTCCTTCGCCGCCGAGGCGTCGGATGAGAAGGCCCTTGCCCAGGAACTCCTCACCGCCGACCTCGCCGGCGGCCTGTGCGTGCACCTGGGCGCGGGCGACGGGAAGCTCACGGCGGCCCTGGCGGCCGGCGGCCGGTTCCTCGTGCATGGCCTCGAGCCCGACGCGGCGATGGCGGAATCGGCCGTCCGTCTCCTCCGCTCGCGCGGCATCTACGGACAGGCGTGGGCGGAGCGCTACGCCGCGAAGCGCCTCCCCTACGCCGAGAACCTCGTGAACGTGCTCGTGGCCGACGACTTCGCGCGAGCGGAGGTGCCGGTCAAGGAGATCTTCCGCGTCCTCTGCCCCGGCGGCGTGGCGTGCCTTGGCCAAGGCATGCAGGCCGCGAAGCCGCTCGATGCGGACCGCCTGAAGCGCGAGCTCGCCGACGCAGGCTTCCTCGACATCCGAACCCTCGAGCGAGGCGGCACGTGGCTCCGCGCCCGCAAGCCCCGGCCGCCGGAGATGGGCGAGTGGGGACACCCGCGGCACGCCTCGGACGGCAACGCCGTCTCGCCCGACCGCCTGGTCGGCCCGCCGCGGCGCGTCCGGTGGCTGGCCGGCCCCATGCACGAGGCCAGCAACATGGTGACGGCGGGCGGCCGGTTCTTCCACGCCGGCGTCATCGCCCGCGACGCGTTCAACGGCCTGCGGCTCTGGCAGACCACGGTGGAGCCCACGCCGCTGCGGCTCGGCTACCCGGCGACGGCCCTGCGCGGGAGCGTCCTGCCCGTGGCCGCCGGCGACCGGCTCTATGTGGTGACGGGCGGGGAGCTTCAGTCGCTCGATGCCGCCACCGGCCGGCCCGTGCGGGCGTACGGCGACATCCCCGCGCCGCTGGAGGTCCTCTTGGACGGCGGCACGCTCGTGACCCTCGACGCCGGCGGCGTCCACGCCCTCGAGGCCGACGGCGGCAAGGTGCTCTGGACATACGCGGCGGCCCAGCCGGTGGCCGTGACGGGCGACGGCGGCGTCTACGTCCTTGAGGGCTACGGCAGCGCCCGCGCGATTGTCAAACTCGACCTCGCGACCGGCAGGGCCGCGTGGCGGCAGGGCGACTACCCGTGGGCGGCAAAGGCGAGGCAGCTCTCGTATCACAAGGGCCTGGTGGTGTGCGAGGTCTCGACCTTCGACAATAACCGCCCCGGCAACGGCATCCACGTCCTCGACGCCCGCGACGGCCGCCGGCTCTGGGAACTCCTGTACGAGCCCGGCCAGAACCACTACATGCAGGCCCGGGCACTCCAGACCGGCGACGTGCTCTGGGTGCTCCGCAGCGGCGAGTGGCAGGGCCTGGAACGCCTCACGGGCGCCGTGAGGGAGAAATACAAGGCGGGGCCGAACCACTGCTATCCACCTGTTGCTACATCTACGTGGCTTATCGGCGAGGAGATGAGTTTCACCGCCATGGACTCCGGCCGCACCGACTCGAACCGCATCTCGAAGGGCGCGTGCGGGCGCGAGGCGGGGTTCGTCCCCGCCAACGGCCTCCTCTACGTCGCGCCGAAGCACTGCGCGTGCTACCCGATGCTCAAGGGCTACTACTCGGCGCTGGCGCCCGCGAAGCCCGGCGAGAGCGCCCCCGCGAAGCCGCCGGAGCCCGGCGACTTCGCCGCCGAGCGCGGCCCGGCGTTTTCCGAATCGCCCGCGGCGAGCGCCCCCGCACGCCGGGAGTGGCCGTGTTACCGGGCCGACCTGTGGCGCAGCGCTGCCTCACCTGCCCCCGTGCCCGCGGAACTCGAGGTGCTGTGGACCGCCGAGATCGGCGACTGGCCGAAGGTCCCGCTCGCGGCCGACTGGAAGGACAACCTCTACGCGCGCGGCCCGATCACCGCGCCGGTCGCGGCGGGGGGCAAGGTGTTCGTCGCGCAGCCGGAGGGCCACCGGATCGTCGCCCTCGACGCCGCCACGGGGAAGTCGCCGTGGGAATTCACGGCCAACGGCCGCATCGACACCCCGCCGACAATCGCCGGCGACCTGTGCCTCTTCGGCTGCCGCAGCGGCTGGGTCTACGGCCTCCGGGCGGCCGACGGCAAGCTCGTCTGGCGGCTGCGGGCCGGGCCGGAGGATGAACGCATCATCGATTGCGGACAACTCGAGTCGCCCTGGCCCGTGCCGGGGAGCGTCCTCGTGATCGGCGACACCGCGTACCTGGCGGCGGGACGCCATCCGCTGGCCGATGGCGGCATCCGCCTGCTCGCGGTCGAGCCGGCGACCGGCAAGGTCAAACGCATCGCCATGATGACAAGTCTGCCGATCAGCAACTACTACGTCGGGGCAGCGCTGGAGTTCGACTGCTTCGACCTGCTGGTGGCCGAGGCCCGCCATCCGGGGCTCGACAAAGGGCCGACCTCCGCCCGCGGCGCGGGGCCGGACTTCGTTACGATGTCGCGCTGGCAGATGGACCTGGCAAGCGGCGAGGTGGAAATCGCTTACGAGAGCGGCTTCGGCTATCACCGCGCGGGCACCGGAGGCGTCCTCGCGCCGCGAGGCCTGTGGACCTACGGGCAGCGGATGGACTACATCGCCTCGGGCCCCAAGCCCAACGAGCCGGACTTCGTGGCCGCGACGGCGCGTCCCCTGGCGGCCTTCCGCGACGGGACGGTGATCGCGAGCACCGAGGACAAGCGGCAGCTCTTCCGGCGGGACTTCACCGACGAGACGGCCGCCGCGTTCGACGACACCTGGTTCACCTACCGCACCCTCCCCAAGAAGGACACCCCCGGCGACCGCAGCCGCAGCGATCGCCTGGCCCACGGCGCCGCCTGGACGCGCGCGGTGTTCGAGGCCTCTGACCGGGCGCAGGCCATCGCCGCCGTGGTGATCGCGGGCGACAAGGTGCTCGCGGCCGGGAAACGCGGGCGGCTCCTGGTCTTCGCGCTCGCCAACGGGAACAAGCTGGCCGAGCGCGACCTTCCCGCCCCCGCCTGGGACGGCCTGGCCGCCGCCTACGGGAACCTGTACGTATCGACGCAAGATGGCAAAGTCCTCTGCCTCGGCCGCCGGCCGTGAGAGAAGCTTCAAGCACATTGTGCACTGGGAGAAGATGCGGGGGTTCAACGCGGTCAATCTGCGGGAAGGATATCCGCCGATTGAGATTCATTCGCCCCGGGAGGTGGTCTAGATGAAGAAAGCCAAGAAGTTCGACTGCGTCCGGTGCAAGGACGAAATCCAGGCCAAGCTCACGCGGGAGTGGCGCGGCCTGACAGACGAGCAGATTCGGCAGCGCATTCGGCGAAAACTGGCCACCTCGCAAGCGCCCATCGCCAAGTTGTGGCGCAAGCTGGCGGCCAGGGACGAGAAGCGGCCGAAGGCGGCCGGGGCGCGGCGCGCGAAGAGGCGCGTGCGGAGTCCGGCCTGAGGGTTCGCTCGGTCCCCGGCCACGGCAGGGCTGCAAGTAGCCCCGCTGCCAGCCTGCCGCAACGTAGGGGGCACAGCCTGCCCGCCGCGGCGGGCCACCGTTGGCGCGGGCATGTCCCTCTCGCATGCGGCAAACATGCCCACGCAAACAGACGCCTGGGCATGCCACCCGGCAAGACGCTTTCCCGTAACAAGTGCACTACGCCTCCGTCCGAGTTCTCCTTGATTCTCCGCCGCCAAGTGGACAAACTGGCGGGCGGCACCCGTGAAAGGAGAACCCATGCGGCCCTTGAGCAAAGTGGCGCCGGAGTGGTGGGACTATACGACCTTGGACCGCGAGATCCTGGATGACGCGGCGAGGCTCACGCCGGAGGACCTCCTGGGGCTCTCGCGCCCCGGCTTCACGGTGAAGTTCTACGACACGCTTGAAGACTTCTACCTGGCCGAGGCCCTCGAGTATATCGCCGCGTGGAGGCAGGCGACGCCGGCCCGCCCCGCAGGCCTCTGCGGGCCGATCGGGCCCACGGAGCAGCTCCCCCTCGTGGCGCGGCTGGTAAACGAGCTGGAGCTCGACCTGCGGCACGCCCACTTCTGGGGCATGGACGAGTGGGTCCTCGGGGGCAAGGAGGCGCCCGTCACGCACCCCTTGAGTTTCGCGAAGGCCGACCTGGAGCTCTGCTTCAACCGCATCCGGCCGGACCTGCGGATGCCGGCCGAGAACCTCCACTTCCCGAAGGCCGACACCGCCGAGTACCGCGCGAGCTGGAAGCGGGCGCGCTGCGTCGTCATGCAGGGCGGACAGGGCGAGGTCAAGCACTGGGCGTTCAACGACCCCGTGCGGCGGAAGGGCAAGTACAAGGATGCCCCGCCGTCGCCGGCCGAGTACCGCCGGCTCGCGACGCGCATCGTGGACCTGCACCCCGTCACGCTCATCCAGAACGCCCGCACCTCGGGCGGCGGCGTGGTGCAGAACGTGCCCTCGCAGGCCATCTCCGTGGGGCCGGTCGAGACGTGGCAGGCCGAGAAGGTGAGCATCTGGCACGCGGGCAATCACGACAACGCGTTCGGGCAGCGGTTGACGGCGTTCATGATCTCGAAGCGCATCCCGGACAGTTCGGTGCCCATGAGCCTGCTGGCCGATCACCCGAACGTCCAGTTCAACTACTACCGCAAGGGCATCGGGACGTGCGAGGCGGAGATGCATTAGCAGGATGCTGTGAGCGTGTAGTCCGGTCCCCTTGTGGGCCGGCCACACCCTTGGGGCGCCCCACGAGGGGGGCGCACTACA
>JAPLML010000453.1 GCA_026387055.1 Planctomycetota bacterium
AGGTTACTCCAGCACCCTCATCGTCGACGAGGCCCTGCGGTGGCTCAAGGGGCGCCAAGAAGGCCAGCCGTTCTTCCTGGTCCTCACGTTCCACACCTCGCACGAGCCCGTCGCGACGGCCGACGAGTTCGCCCGGATGTACCCCGACGTGGACCACCCCAACCGCGCGATCTACTACGGCAACGTGACGCAGATGGACCACGAGGTCGGACGATTGCTGAAGGCCCTCGACGAGATAGGCCTGGCGCGCGGCACCCTCATCTTCTTCACGAGCGACAACGGCCCGGAGATCCTCAACCGGTACAAGGGGGCGGAGCGATCGTACGGGTCTCCGGGCCCCTTGCGCGGCATGAAGCTGCACGTGTACGAGGGCGGGATCCGCGTGCCGGGGATCCTGCGCTGGGCGGGCCGCCTGAGGGGCGGGCAGACGAGCGACGAACCCGTCTCGGGCGTCGACGTCCTTCCGACGCTCTGCGAACTCGCGGGCGCCAAGCCCCCCGAAGACCGGCCGATCGACGGGGCAAGCGTCGTCCCGCTCCTCGACGGCAATCCCGTCGCGCGCAAGGCCCCGCTCTACTGGGATTACCCGAAGGCGCTGGGCGGCCAGAAGGTTGCCCTGCGCGATGGGCCGTGGAAGATGCTGGCCGCGCCGCCGTTCGACAAACTTGAACTCTATAACCTCCGCAGCGACGCAAGCGAGAAGAGCGAGATCGGGTCAAGCGAACCGGCGCGCTTCAAGGCGATGGCCGAGACGCTCCAGCGGATGCACAAAGAGGTCCGGGGCTGACCGGCGCACCCGTGCTTGACCTGGCGCGTGGCACGGCCGGCTTGTCCGGCCGTGGTCGCCGCGGCGACCCAGGTAAGGAGGAACCATGATTCCGCGGAAAGCATCGGCCGTCGCAGTCCTGTGCTTCGCCCTGTTGATCCTCGCGGCCGGGGCCGCGGCGGCCGAACCGGCGGACGTCTACAACGTCAAGGCATCCGGCGCCAAGGGCGACGGCAAGACCGACGACACGGCGGCATTTCAGGCGGCGCTCGAGGCGGCCGCCAAGGCCGGCGGCGGCACCGTCTACGCCCCGCGCGGCAACTACCTTTTCGCGGGGCATCTCGCCGTTCCCGGCGCGGTGACGCTGGCGGGCATGTGGCAGTCCGTGCCCGCGCACAACGGCAAGGAAGATGCCCCGCCCTTCATCACCCTGGGCACCAACAGCACCCTCCGCGGCGTGGTGATCTACTACCCGGAGCAGAACGAGGACGCCGAGCCGAAGGCCTATCCCTGGGCCATCGCGATGCGCGGCAAGAACCCGGCCGTGCTCGACGTGGAGCTCCTGAACCCGTACAACGGCATCGACGCGTCTAGAAATGAGCGCCACCTGATCCGCAACGTCCAGGGCCAGCCGCTGCGGCGAGGAATCTGGGTCGACGAGATCTACGACATCGGACGCATCGAGAACGTCCACTTCAACCCGTGGTGGAGCACGAAGCCGAAGCTCTTCCAGTGGCAGATGGCCAACGGCGAGGCGTTCGTCTTCGGCCGCACCGACTGGCAGTACGTCCTCAACACGTTCTGCTTCGGCTACAAGGTCGGCTACCGGTTCGTGAAGTCCAGGGGGGGCGCGTGCAACGGGAACTTCCTGGGGATCGGGGCCGACGACTGCTGGACGGCCCTCGCGGTAGACGAGTGCGCCCCGTTCGGCCTCCTGATCACCAACGGCGAGTTCGTCTCGTTCCACGGGCCGGACCCGACGATGATCGACGTGGGGCCGGCGAATACGGGGAGCGTCCGGTTCGTGAACTGCGCCTTCTGGGGGCCGTGCAACCAGATCGCGCGGCTCGCGGGCCGCGGGACCGTCGGCTTCGGCGACTGCACGTTCACCCAGTGGGGCGGCAAGGACGGCAGCCGCGCGGCCATCCAGGCCGCGGGCGGCACGGTCCTGGTGCGTGGGTGCGAGTTCCGCCAGAACCGGCCGCAGATCGACCTGGGGCCCGACGTTCGCCGCGCGGTCATCACGGGGAACGTCTTCACCGGCCCGCCGCGCATCAACAACCAGTCCAAGGGCAGTGTTGTGGTCAGCGAGAACGCCGGGGAGACGAAGTAGGCGCCGCGACGCTATCGCTCACCGGCACATCCGCCGGCACTCCACCGCGCGGAAGTACTCCGTGACCTTGGCATCGTTGTAGAACACGAGGCTCAGGATGCCGATGACCAGGGAGATGACCCCCGAGCAGACGATATTCACGATCTGCATGATGGCCAGGTACCGCGCCGGTCGCACCGCGCAAACCTGCTCGGGTAGGAGCTGCGCGGCATAGACGATCTCCAGGATGCCGACCACGAGCGGGTAGACCCCCAGCGGCGCGCAGCACGCCAGAAACACGCTACACAAGAGGCCGACCACGAGGCCGAACCCAGCCAGAACGTTAAGGATCCCGTCCACCAAGCACATGATGGCGATCGCCTGGACGTATCCGGGCTTCGGCGGAATCGCGGGCAAGGCGGAAGCTGGAACCGTTGGAACCTGGCTCATCGAGGTTCTCCTTAGAAAGTCGACTGCTTATTGACTCTTGCTCCATACGGCCGCATCGCCGTCTCATAACTACTTGTCAGCACTGAGGTTAGGAGTTCCGCCCGCGGTCTTCATGCGGAAGCCTGCGCCAATCTGCGCCAATCTGCGCCAATCGGTGCTAATGTTTATGAACGCCGGCGCGCCCTGCTGCCATGACCTCACACGTTCTTTGAGTGACCGGGCCCTGGATGCCAGAGACCCGCGCGAGTTCTCCCCGCGACGTGAATCCGCCCCTCGGTTTTCAGTTCCCTGAGCAGGCCCCTAACCTCATTGCGGGTCAGGAGGGATAGCACTTGCATAAGGTCCTCAAACTTGCTTCCCTCGGCCGCGTTCTCTTCAATGTGCGCCAGAAGGAGGGCCTTGTTCTGCCTTCGGTCCAACCCTTTCTTACGGGTATAGAACCCCTTCTTGCCGAGGAAATGATAGAACCGCCGTGAGAGGATGTAGTGAGACCCCCTTCCCTTGCCAATCGGCTCAACCACCCCTTCGTCTGCCAGTTGGCGCAGGCGCGGCCTGAGGTGCTCGGGAACTTGTTGCTCGCAATGCACCAAGTCGAGAACAACCAAGTCTTCGGTTGTGAATGCTGCCGAGGTATCCTTGCCAACCTTCTCAAGAAACTGGATGAAACGAGGGTCCCGAATCTCACCGCAGAGAGTTACAGAGACCTGGAAGTCGTCGGTACCTGTGAAATCGGGCACCGCCTTGCTGTGTCGGATGGATTCCTGGAACATGCGATCGAAGCCCTGGCCCGAGCGCTCCACAAGTCCGCACTTGTGGAACGCCTCGGCAATCCGACGATTGCGGGGCAGTTGCTTCCAAAGCACGTTCTGAGGAGTGATCCCCGGCGGAAAACCTCCGGGACTCACCACCGCGAGCTTTCGTGGAAACTGACGCACGAAAATGGAACCTTCCAGACGATAGTCCCTGTGAGTCACCGCGTTCAGCACGGCTTCCCGCACCACGAGTTCAGCAAAAGTCGGAATATCCCAGACGAAAAGGCCCTCTTGGTAGTGCTGCACATCGTTGCGTGCGTTGATGGCATTCCACAGGCTGTCGGCGAAGAGGAAGAATCCCCGGCGATACTCCTCACGCTGCTGATAGGCAACCGATGCCTCGCTGGAACGGTACTCGAAAACCACTTCCGCCCGGGCCAGGAATCTTCCCATGGCCTGGCGCGTGGCAAACAGAACCAGCGCCGCATGGGTCACGCCGCCGTCGATCAAGAGTTCTGCATCTGCAAGCAACTGCCGGTCGGATAGCTTCGCGAGCGCTGGGTTGCCCGACTTGCGCAGCCACATGGTCCTGAATCGACCAATCGCTGCCGAATCCAAGTCCCCAAACGCAGCCCGAGGACAGACTTCTGCCGAAAAGTCCGGGCCGCTCTCGTCAAAGATCCTCTTGAGCATGTCCGGTGTCATGGGGACCAGCGATCCATGCGCTCGCATCCAATAGGCTCCCTGGTACCCAAGAGGCATTCCCAGGGGCCTCGGGGGCACATGGAATACGAGCACTCGCCCCTCCGGATGGCTGATCTCCTCGACTTCAACGCGTAGACGAAGATCGTTGATGATGCCCGCGATCGTGCGATCGACTTGGCGGAATGCCTGAGAGCCCGCCACCCTTCGGGGCTTCTTATCTGTGACTCCCAGGACGATCTTCCCGCCGCCTTCGTTGGCGAGGGCGGCGCAGTACCTGGTCAGTTCCCGCGAATCGAAGTTGTTCTTCGCTTC
>JAPLML010000457.1 GCA_026387055.1 Planctomycetota bacterium
CGTTGCGGCCGCCGCCGACGCCGCGCTGCGCGACTGGCGCCTCGCCTACCTTGTCGACCGCGTGCGGCGGTTCGCCCTTGACGTCCTCGGCCTGGCCGACGCCTCGCCGCCGCTGGCCCGCCTGTACGAGTCGCCCGAAGCGTACCTCCGCACGATCGGCGAGGCGGTGCAGCGAACGCTCGTCGGGGCGATCACCTTCCAGAAGCTGTACGCGACGATGGAACGCGGCCTGAGCGATGGCGTCGGCCAGCCCGCCGCCACGCCCGGGTCTCGGCGGATCAACTTTGAGCTGCCGCACTCGGTCCTGGCCTCGTCGACAACCATGAGCACCGTCCTTTCCCTGGCGTTTTGAGCCGCCGGGGCACGTCGCACGCGGAAGGACGCGAAAGATGACGACACCTTCAGAATTGCGGCGGGGTCTGGCGTTCGTCGAGCTCGGCATCGACGAGGCCTTCCTGCGGGCCGAGCTGGGGAAGGCCCAGGCCCAGGTCGGCCAGTTCGCCAGTCGCCTCAACGCCGCCAGCGCGAAGGTGGACGTCGCGAAGATCGGGGGCATGGACGTCGGCGGCTACGATCTCTTGTTCGCGCGGACATTGGGCAGTATCCACTTCATCAAGTATGCGATTCAAGCGGCGAGCGCCGCCACGTGGGCCTTCCGCGGCGAGTGGGAAAAGACTGCTTCTATCCTGGAAAACCTGCCCGGTGTGGCGGAGATGGAGTCGTGGATTCGCGGCCTGACCGGCCAGCCGTCGGCGACGTATGGGGAGCAACGGGATTCGATCAAGGGCCTCCAGGGCGACATGGCCAGGGGCGAGGAGGGCGGCCTGAAGCTCGTGGACGTGTTCGACCGCCTGCGATCCGAGACCCGGATGACCGGCCTCCGCGACCTGGCCCTGGAACTCGCCAAGATCGACGAAGAGGCGAAGAAACTGACGGCAGCGGCGTGGGTGAATCCGTCGACCGACGACGCGCTCAGGGCCACGGTGCTCGGGCAGATCGAACTCTGGCGCGAGGCCCAGATCGCCGCCGCGGAGACGAAGGCGGCTTACGAGAAGGCGTGGAAGGAAATCTCGGAAGACTCAGATCGAGATGTGAAGGCTTACTTCGACACCGTCGAGGAAGAGACGAAGCAGTGGGCGGAGGAGGACAAGAAGTTCGGCGAGGAATTGTGGCAAAGCACTGAGGAGGCCGGCGACCGCCTGGCCCGCGCCTTTGACGAGCAGGTTGACGAGATACAGGCTTTCTCCCGGGAGCTTGACAGACTGGCCGAGTCGGTCCAGACGCCGGCGGAGGGGATCCGGGCCCTCCAAGACAACCTGGTCACTCGCCTGGGCCTCGATCCCACGGGCGAACTGTACCGGCGCCTCATGGACAAGGCCCTCGGCGAGGCGGCCGAAGAGGGCCTGCGGGACGCGGTGAAGCGGACGAGCCAGGCCCGGGGCACGTACAGCGGACGCGAGGCCGGGCTCCTCGGCCGGGGCGGCGGGGCGGCCGACGCCATCGCCGAGAACACCAAGGAGACCGCCATCGCCGCCAAGAAGATCGCCCTGGCGGCCGAGGCGGGGTTCAGGTGGAGCAATTAGACGCGGCTGCCTCCGCGGTCCTTCGGGGGCGAGCAGCGTCGGCATCGCGCGGCGAGGCGGCGGGCGCCCACATCGCCCGTCGCCCGTCGCTGCGACCAAGCATCGTGAGGCGTAAATATGACGACGACCCGTTACGGCTGGGAAGGGTTCCTGTATCGGAACACCGGAACCTATGACGCGCCGGTCTGGACGGAGATCGCCGGGATCGGCAACGTCAAAACGCCCCCCCTCAAGCTCGCCGACAACCGCCTGAAGATCCGCTCCGGGGGCCACGCCCTCCACGAGCCGGGCGAGCTGGACCTGGAGGTCTCCTTTGACCTCATCCACGACCCGGCCGACGCGAACTGGATCGCCCTCTTCGCGGCCGCGGCCGCCCGGACCGCCGTGGAGATCGCCTGCGCGGACCGGGCGATCACGGACGGGGACGTCGAGGGCTGGCGGATGCCGGCCAAGGTCCTGGAGTTCTCTGAGGACGAGCCGGACGGCGACGTGGACATGGACCACGTTGTCCTCCGGGAGTGCAAGGCCGAGCACCAGGCTACGCGGCTGTAGACGGGCTGGCCGCGGCGGGCCGTGGGTTTCGCCACCAGGCTCAGGGCGAGGCCGCTGAGAGGGCCGAGGTTCAACGCGGACAGCCTCGCCGACGTGCCCCAGGACGTGCCCCAAGCCACCCCGGACGTGGCCCAGGACGCCGAGCCCGCCCAGGATGCCCCAGGTACAACGCGGACGATCGTCCTGGATTCCCTACTTGACACCTCCGCCGAGACCGTCGACCCCCGCGCC
>JAPLML010000149.1 GCA_026387055.1 Planctomycetota bacterium
GAGGAGCTCAAGACCCGCATGCCGTACGCCGACCTGGGGGCGCTCGTCAAGGACCCGAAGGTGCAGAACCTGGCCGACGTGTTCACGGTCGACATGATCGTGCGGTTCGTCGAGGCCCGGTTGAGCGGCGCCGAGGCGTCCGCGCCGTCGAAGCCGGCCTGATCCGATGCGCCCGAGCGACGGGCCCGACGCGGTCCGGCGTGGCTGCGGCGGCCCGGGCTTCAGAAGTCTACGCCGGCCGGAGACCCAATGCGCTGGATATGGATCGATAAGATCGTCGAGTTCGAGAGCGGCCGCCGGGCCGTCGCCATCAAGAACGTGTCCATGGCCGAGGAACACCTGCACGACCACGTGCCGGGTTTCCCGGTCCACCCGCCGACGCTGATGATCGAGGGGATGGCCCAGACGGGCGGCGTGCTGGTGGGCGAGGTGTTCGACTTCCGCGAGAAGGTCATCCTGGCCAAGGTGACGCGGGCGCGGTTCCACCGGATCGTCGTGCCGGGGGACCAGCTCCGTCTCGAGGCGACCGTGCAGGGGGAAGTCCGCCTCGAAGGCGCGTCGATCGAGGGGCGCATCACCCGCAACGGCGACCTGGTGGCCGAGATGGAGATGATGTTCGCCCACCTGGACCAATCCCGCACCCCGCAGGACGTGGGCGAGGAGAACTTTGTTTTCACCGGCGACTTTGTGCGCCTCCTGCGCATGCGCCACCTGGCGCATCTGACGGCCCCCGGCGCCCCGGGAGGCGCCTGACGTGGAGCGGGCTTTGGTCCGACGTATCGCCATCACGGGATTGGGCGTGGTCAGCCCGGCGGGCATCGGCGCCGGCGCGCTGGCCGACGCCGTCCGGGCGGGCCGGTCCGCCGTCGGCCCGATCACGCGGTTCGACGCGTCGGCGTATCCGAGCCGCGTGGCGGGCGAGGTCCGCGACCTGGATCCCACCGTCGGCACGCGGAAGGACCAGGGCCGGTATATCAAGAAGATGGCGAAGGTCATGGCTGCCGACATCCAGCTGGCGGTGGCGGCGGCGAACCTGGCGATAGGGGATTCGGGCCTTCCGCCGGGCGATCCGAAGGCCAACGAGCCGGTGCTGCCGACGATCGACCACGCGCGGTTCGGCATGGTCTTCGGCTCGAGCTTCATCCCGACGGAGCTGGACGAGTTGGCCGGCCCGGTGCAGGCGGCCCGGGCGGGCGGCGAGTTCACCCTGCATGGGTGGGGGGCGCGCGGCATCCCGCAGGTGTTCCCATTGTGGCTATTGAAATATCTTCCAAACATGCACTCGTGCCACACGGGCATCCTGTGGGACGCCCAGGGGCCGAGCAACTCGCTGACGTGCGGCGAAGCGGGGGGCCTGCTGGCGCTCGACGAGGCGTCGCGGCTGCTGCGGCGGGGCGCCGCCGACTGGATGCTCGCCGGCGCGGGCGAGAGCCGCGTCAACCCCGTCATGATCATGCGGTACTGCCTCCTCGCGCGCCTCTCGACGGCCGGCGGCGACCCGGCGGCGGCCTGCCGGCCGTTCGACCTGGACCGCGGGGGCCAGGTCTCCGCCGAAGGCGCGGCCGTGGTGATGCTCGAAGCGCTGGAGGTGGCTGAGAAACGCGGGGCGAGGATCTACGGCGAGGTCCTCGGCGCCGGCGCGGGGACCACGACCGCCGGTGTCAACGCCTGCGACCTCGGAGGACGCGGCGTGGCGACCGCCGTCCGGGCCGCGCTCGAAGCGGCGGACGTTCAGCCCGAGCAGCTCGGGGCGATTGTGGCCCACGGCACGGGCCTCGAGATGCAGGACCGCAGCGAAGCGCTCGGCCTGGCGGCCGCCCTCGGCCCGGCGGTGCGGACCGTGCCGGTCACCGCCATCAAAGGCGTCACCGGCGACATGGGAGCGGCGAGCGGCCTGGCGGAACTGGCCGCGGCGCTCCTGATCATGAAAGACGGGCAGGTTCCTCCGATCCTCAACTGCCATCGGCCGGACGGGGTAGGGGGGCTGAACTTCGTGACCGGCGGCCCGAGGCCGCTGGCGAGCGATCGTATCCTTGTAACCACCAACGCCATCGGCGGGCAGACCGCGGCGGCGGTGGTCCGCGTGAAGCGATAGCGGAAAGGCGGAGCACTCAAGCCTCTCTGCCGCAAGGGGAGAGGGGAGTACGCGAGCGGTTGTGGGGCCTATGGGACAACGCATCGTCATCACGGGAATGGGCTCGGTCACGCCCCTCGGCCTCTCTGTCGAGGAGACGTGGCGGAACCTCATCGCCGGCAAGAGCGGCATCCGCCCCATCGTCATCTTCGATGCCTCGACGTTCCCGACGACCTTCGCGGCCCAGGTGCCCGACTTCGACGTCGCTCCCTTTGTCCGCGGCCGGGCGGCGCTCGAGAAGGCCGGGCGGAACATCCGCTTCGCCATGGCGGCCGGGCGGATGGCAATGGATGACGCCAGCCTTCTGGGCGTGACGCTCGATTCCGCACGCGTCGGCATCTACCTGGGCAGCGGCGAAGGGGTCCTCGATCTCCAGACCCTGGTCGACGGCATCGCCAACGGCACGCAGCCCGACGGCAAAGTCAGCGCCACCGGGTTTGCCGAGATCGGCTTCAAGCGCTACGACGCCCTGCGCGAACTCGAACAAGAGCCCAACATGCCGGCCAACCACCTGGCGGCCGAGTACGGCATCTGCGGGCCGACCTTCTCGTGCCTGACCGCCTGCGCCGCCAGCACCCAGGCCATCGGCGAAGCGACCGACCTCATCCGCACCGGCCGGGCCGACCTGATGCTGGCCGGCGGCACGCACTCGATGATCCACCCGCTGGGCGTCACGGGCTTCAATCTGCTGACGGCCATTTCCACCGAGCATAAGGACGAGCCGTGGCGGGCCAGCCGGCCCTTCGATCGCGACCGCGCCGGGTTCGTGCTGGGCGAAGGGTCCACGATCATGGTGCTGGAGCGGCTCGAGCACGCCCGCGCCCGCGGGGCGAAGATCTGGGCCGAGGTCATCGGCTTCGGCACCAGCGCCGACGC
>JAPLML010000195.1 GCA_026387055.1 Planctomycetota bacterium
CAATGACTAATGGCGCGGGATGCACGATCGCGTCATTGCCGTTTGCTGTTTGTCTTTTCATTGGTCATTGGTGCTTGGTCATTGGTCATTTCTTTGGTCTTGACACCCACTTTGCCCTTCCTTACTTTGTGGCCGCCAAGACGAACGGCGATGGAGTTACTCGATGTCCTGGCCGAACCGCATCACGGTGCTGAGGATCCTGCTGGTCACGCCCTTCATTCTCCTCTTGCTGGACGCGAAGGAGAGCTGGGCGTACCGCTACGGCGCGTTGGCCCTGGTGGTGCTCCTGGGCGTGGGCGATGCGATCGACGGCATCCTCGCGCGGCGGACGGGCGCCGTGACGCGGATCGGCTCGGTCCTCGACCCACTGGCCGACTACGCCCTGATGATCAGCGCCCTGGTGACCATGACGATTCCCGGCATCCTGTCGGACAACCCCGACGTGCGCCTGCCGTACTGGGTCAGCGTGACGCTGGTCTCGCGCGCCGTGTTCATGCTGGTGGGGATGGGGATCGTGTATCTCCTCTCCGGTTTCTTCCAGGGGCTGCCGAGCGCCTCGGGGAAGGCGGCGACCGTCATGCAGTTCGTGACGCTGGCGGTGATGTGCGCCGCGCCGGACCTCCTGGAACTCGCCCCCCGCCTCGTGTGGTGGATCCTTCACGCCGTCTGGGGCCTGACCGTGCTGTTTGGCATCGTCTCGTGGCTCGGGTACATTCGCACAGGCTCGAAGCTCCTGACGGCGGGTGGGCAGCACAAGTAGGCGGAAATCCGCGCCCATTTCCCGTTTGTTGCGCAGGGCTCGGGCGAATCCCTGCACGCGGATGCTCGCTCTAAGTTCTGTCCTTCCAAGCGGTTGCGCTCGCCCATCCCCCCCGGTCACGGGCGCCATTTGCCATCCTTCGGGCCGCGCGTATGCTCACTACAAGGAAGGGCAGAACGCCGGGCGAGCAACCCACGCACTCTAAGACAGGGAGACCCTATGGCGTATCGCGTCAACGTTCTCGTCATCACCCAGGAAACGGCGGAGGAAGACCTGCTGGCAAGGCTCGAGGCGCTGGGGGCGAACCTTCACACCGCCGCCGACTGCCTGACGGCCATGGCGGTCGTCAAGACCGAGAGCCCCGACCTCGTGGTCCTGGCGGCGTGCCCGGGCCAGTTCGACGCCGCCGAGACGGCCCGCGTGCTCAAGAGCCTTCGGACCGACCGGTACCTGCCCGTGATGGCGGTCGTCGGCAAGGACCTGGCGCCCGGGGCGGGCAAGGCGCTGCTGGACGCGGGGGTCGACGAGTTCCTGCCGGCGGGCAGCGACGACCAGACGCTCCAGTTCCGCCTTCACGCGACCCTGCGCCTCAAGAGCGCCTACGACCAGCTCCACGAGGTGCGGGCCGAACTCGAAAAGACCCTCGCCCGCGAGTCGGCCCTGATGCGCCAATTGCGCGAGGACAACCGGACCCTCAAGGTCCGCAGCATCACCGACGGGCTGACGGCCCTCTACAACTACCGGTACCTGATGGAGTGGCTGAAGACGGAGTTCAAGATCAGCCGCCGGTACGGCCACGACCTGTCGATGATCATTGTGGATATCGACCACTTCAAGAATATCAACGACGAGTACGGCCACCCGTTCGGCGACTACGCGCTGAAGGAGGTGGCGGTGATCCTGAAGCAGTGCGCCCGCGAGTCGGACCTGGTGGCCCGCTACGCCGGCGACGAGTTCGCCCTGATCTGCCCGCGCACCGG
>JAPLML010000649.1 GCA_026387055.1 Planctomycetota bacterium
GGCTCGCCGTGACACCCGCCGCACTGAAGCTCGGCCCGAAGCCCCAGGCGGCACGCGTCGTCTTCACAAGCCCGGCCGGCCAGGCGAGCGGCAACGTGGCGGCCATACTCACTGTGGAAACGTCCGTCGGGATGGCCGAGCTGCCTGTGAGCGTGCGGGTCGTGCGGCCATCCCTGGCCCTGTCTCCAGCGGCGGTTGACTTTGGGGAGGTCAGCCCCGGCCAAGCCGTCGAGCGGCAGTTGACGCTGAGTCTCGATGGACTCAAGCCTCGAGAGGCCACGCTGACAGCATCGCCCCTGGTTGGCCCCGCAAACGCCCCGCCGGTCCCCGTGCCCGCAGTCGCCGGGGTCAAGCTCTTGCCGGGCGAGCCCGCCGCTGTGCGTGTGACTCTGCGAGTGCCGTATGTGCAACCGCCGGGCGACTATCGGGGCGAGCTGCTCGTAAAGACGTCTCTCGGCGAACAGAGGGTCGCGTGCACTGCCAAGGTCGCCGCCGCCAACACGTTCCAGGCAGTCGCCACCGTTGACTTCGGCGAAGTGGCCATCGGCGCCACGAAGGAGGCTGCGGTCGAGGTTGGCTCGCTGGTGGATGCCGAACAGAAGGTCGAGTTGGCCCTCCCTTCCCCGCTGCCCGGCTGTCAGGTCGTGGCGGAGCCCGCCTCGGTCACGCTGGCGCCGCACGGGAAGGCGAGCGTGACATTCCGCCTGACGGCCTTGGCCGCCGCGAAGCCTGGGCCTCGCAGCGCTACTGCGGTGTTCCGCGGCCCGTCGCGGGGCGCGTCGGTTGAACTGCGCGCGACGCTCTTCCGCCCGCCCCACGAGTCCATCGCCTTCGAGCCGGCCGATATCAATGTGGGGCGCCTCAAAGCCGGCGTTGACGAGAGATTGTCGGTTCGGGTCCGCTCGTTGGTTGATGAGACGCAGCATGTGGCGTTCGACGACCCGAATGCCCCGGCGGGCGTGATCGGTGTCTCCGTGGCGCCCCGCGGCCTGACGCTCGCCGCCTCGGCCTCTCAACCCGTCGAGCTGACGCTGAGGCCGGTGAGTGGCCCGGACGACACGCCGTTCGTGGCCACGGTGACGGCCCGCGGCCGCTCGCTGCCCGCGACGCTTCGCGTGCGGGGCACGGTGTACACCCCGCTCCGCGACAGCTTTGCCCTGGCGGAGCCCGTGCTCGACTTCGGCCCGATGTCGCCAGGGCAGCATGCTGAACTCGCCCTCGCCATCCAGTCGCTGCATCACCGCGAGCAGAAGGTGTCCCTCGCGAATCCTCCGCCTGCCGACGGAATCACCCTGGCTGCGGAGAGGTACGGCACGATGCTCCTGCCGGGTGTGATACACCCGGTCGGGATCGATCTGGCCGTGGCGCCGGACGCTTCCCCTGGCGAGCGGCGGGTGACCTGGGAGATTCGCGGGCAGGGCCGTTCGGCGACGTTCGAAGTCAGAGTCGAAGTAGTGCCGCCGCCCCCTCCGCCGCCAGCCGTGGCCGCGATGAGGCCCCGCGGCATCGGCTGGCAGGAAGGCGTC
>JAPLML010000326.1 GCA_026387055.1 Planctomycetota bacterium
AGTGTACGACGCCAGGGTGTGCCCCTTGACGCCGAACACCGTGCCGCCGTTGGCCGGGTTCACGTCCCTGAGCGTCACCGTGCCCAGGGTCCACGCCGAGATGCTCGAGCCAAGCACCAGGTCGGTCTCGCCCGCAATCCCTTTGACCGTGAGCGACCCGAGGGCCATCTGCGTGGCAGGCGTTCCCCCGAGGTCGCCCGCCGTGATCGTGCTCGACCTGAGGCCCCCCACCGTCAGCGTTCCGAGCGCCCCGGCGGAGGAGATCGTCGAGCCGTCGAGCCACCCCGCCACCGTGAGCGTCCCCAGGGCCACCTTCGCCAGGGCGTTGGTCAACGTCATGTCGGCGCCGAAATCGCCAGGGACCGCCTGCACCGTCGTCGTCCCTGCCACGCCCGTCGCCGCGATGGACGCGATCTTCGCCGCCTGGATAGAACCGTCCTGCCATCGCTTCGCTTTGATGGCCCCGCAATCTCCCGTGATTGAGACCACAGCATTCGTCACGTCGCCGAGCGTCAGACCGCCCAGAGAGGTCGGATGGATGAGCCGCCACGGCTGCGCCACCGTGCCGACCATGCCCGTGATCGCCAACGTGCCGACCGGGCCCGTCAGGTCCCAGATACTCGCCCCGACGTTGCCCTTGATGCTGGCCGACCCGAGGGTCTTGGCCGTGCCCGTCACGCCCGCGCCGGAGAGCGTGACGTTGGCACCGAAGTCGCCGATAGCCAGCGGCTTGGCGAGGCCCGTGGTGGCGATGGACGCGGCCTTCGTGGCCTGGATGGCGCCGGCCAGCCAGCGGGTGGCCTTGACGGCACCGAGGGCGCCGCTGACAGTTACGTTGGCATTCGTCACGTCGCCCAGGGTCAGCGTGCCGACGCTGGTGGCACTGCGGAGTTCCCACGGTGCCCCGGCCGCCCCCACGCTACCGTTGATGGTCACGCTCCCGACGTTGCCCGTCACGTCCCACAGGGCCGTTGCCGCGCCGGCAATCTTGACGCTCTTCAGGGCTGTCACCGCGGGACTGCCGCCGCTGTTCAGCACAAGCTTCGCCTGGAAGTCGCCGGCAACGCTGAGCGTGCCCAAAGAAGGCGCCGTGACCGCCTCGGCCGGATCGCCGGTATCGAGCCACCGCCCGGCCGTCAGCGACTGGATGGGCATCTTGGAGTCCAAGGTCGCGTCGCAGACCTGACCTGCTACGATCATCACCGATGTCTTCGTGTCGCCCGGCGGCCGAGGGCCGATGGAAATCGTGCCGCCCAGAACATCGCCCAAGGTCAGGCTCGTCAGGTACCCATCAACGGTCAGGTTGCCGATCAGGTTGGTCGTCTTGGCCGCCAGGCTCTTGAGCACGCCGTTGACACGGACCTCGCCAACAGCCGTCCGGGCGACCTTGTTCGCATAGGCGGGGGTGGCTGTGATCGTGAGGACGCTGTCGGCCTTCGTGCCGTTCAGGATCAACCGGTTGATATCGCCGGCCGCCTCGCCACCGGTGCGGTTGTTGAGCGTCTGCACATCCGCCCAGCCGCTGCCGGTCAGCTTCACGGTGACCAGTTCGCCGTCCGAATCACGGAAGGCGAACGGCTTCTTGGCGTCCACCCGCGTGTACTGGACGGACACAAGGATCGACACGCCCGCCTGGCTGCTGCTCAACGGCGGGCTGGTTCCCTCACCCGCCGGATCCCCGGTGTCCGTCACCTGGAAGGTGAATATGTCCGTCACCGCGTGATCCACGTGGGCACAGTAGGTGGCCTTGTCGCCCACGAGCGTTACCGTTCCGTACGTCGGGGGCGTAACGATGGCATAGCTCAACTGGCCGGCGGGCGTCTCCACGTCGTAGCCCACGAGCGTGATGACCTTCGCCACGGTCTCGTCCGCCGTGACGCCAAACTGGCCGTACGCCGTCGGCCTGTCGTTCACCGGCTTGACAGTCACGCGCACCGTCGCCGGATCGCTGTTCAACGCCGGGCTGGCGCCGCCGCCCGGCGGGTCCCCCGTGTCCGTGACGCGGAAGGTGAAGCTATCCGGACCGTTGTAGTGGCCGGTGGGGGTGTAGGTCGCCTCGTCGCCGCTGATCACCACCCTCCCATGCAGCGCCTGGGTGACCAGGAGAAACACCAACTGGCCGGCGGGTGTCTCCACGTCGCTGCCCGTCAGGGTGATGACCTTCGCCACGTGCTCGTCCGTCGCGAGCCCCGACTGCGTGTGCGCTACCGGCTTGTCGTTCACCGGGTTGACCGAGATGCCCGCGGTCTCCGTCGCGGTGCTGAACGCCGTCATGCCGCCGTTGCTCGACGCATCGGCCGTGCCGCCGGCCGTCCCGCTCGTCTGGTCCCATGCCCGGAACGTCACCCCGTCGGCCGCCAGCCCGTTCCAGTTGCTGTTCGGCACAAGGCGCACCTTGTCCGTCGGGCGCAACAAGCAAGCCGCCGTGTCCGACGGCGCCTCGAACGCCAACCACTGCGTCCCGCCGTCCGTGCTGTACTGCCAGGCGCCGTTGGCGTTGTCCGCCCCAATGACAGCAATCCCCTCCAACGCACCGGCATCCACGTCCGTGATCCGATCGCCGCCCGCACTGGAGATCAGCGCGGACACCAACGCCCCCGGGTTGTCCGTGTCGTCCTCGTCAATCGCCCCCAACGCCATGCTGCCTTGGTCATCCAGCACTGGGGCGTCGTTCTCGGGGACCACGTTGAGGATGCGACCGGCGGGCCCGCCGCTGCCCAACGCGTCGGCCGCGGTGAATGACACCGTCCTGGGCAGCAGGCTCGGCGCCTCGCTGCTGTTCCTGTAGACCACGCAGCGCAGGGCGGCCTGGTACTGCGCGGCCGTGGCCGTCCCGCTCAACGTCAGCGTTCCCGTCGGCCCGCTCCACGAGCCGGTGATCCCGTCCCCGTCGATGAAGTCCAGCGCGTCCTCGGCCGGCCGGTAGTTGTCCGTGATGCCGACTACGGCGCCGACCAGCACCGCGCCCGCCGGGCCCGTGACGATGAGGCCGGCATCGACGGCAACCCAGCCGGCGTTCTCCCGATACTCCAGGGCGCTGTCGGTCGGGTCAATCTCGGGCGGGAGCGTCACGGCGCCGCTGATCGGGAACTCAAAGGGGCTTTCCACCCCGTCCCCGCCGTCCGCGTCGTCACTGACGAGGGAGACGGTTCCCGTGAAGCTCCCCTCATTGGGCGTGTCCAGGGCAAGCACGAAGGTGTCCGACGCCCCGGGCCCCAGCGTCGGCGGCGGCGGCTTGACGACCGTGTAGCCGCCCGGGATGCTCAAGGTCCCGAGGGTGAGCGTCGCCGCGTCGCTTTCGTTGCACACGGTGAACGTGGCCGTCGGAGATGGCTTGTCTTTGTGGACGGGCCCGAGAACAACCGGGGCCGCCTGGCCATCCGCGAGGGGGGTCAAGCCGTACAAGATGGCGATTTCCGCGACGGGCAGCCGGTTTTCGAAGTCCCGATCGGTGGACACGCTTCCGGGGTAGATCAAAACGCTGTAAGAGCCGCCAGCCGGTGCGGTCAGCTGCCAATCGGCTTTCGTCACTTGCCGGAGGGCGTACACTCCGGTCGGCACGCGAGCGCTCACCGCGATCAGGGAGTACGCGCCGTTCGCGGCCGTCAGGGCACTGGGTTCCCCCGCCGTCTGGATCGAGATGGACCAACTGACAAGAGTGCCGGTCAAGAGGGCTTCATCGTCGGTCACCTCGAGCCGCCAGGTCCCGTTGGCGCTGGCGCCGTCCAGAATCGACAGCGAGCCCTCCGGTCGATATCGGTTTGGGAACGGCGCAGACCCGGAAGTGATGGATGAAGCGGCCTCGTCGTCCAGGATCGTGCCGGTGAAATCGACCCCGGAGCCGCCCACGTCCGTGAACAGCTCCACGCGAACGCCTCCGGGGCTGATGAGATAAACGTCCAGGTCCTCGTCCCAGCCATGCTGAATGGTCAGGGCCACATCCACATCGAGCAGCACCCCCGCAGTCCCGACCACCGTCAACTGGGACCACACTGTGCCTTGATCCGGTATGGCCTTGGGGACGTCGATCGAACTGACTGAGGCCGCGCCGCCGTCGCCGTCCCACTCGCCGTCCCCGTCCACGTCAAGGTAGACCCTCCAGCCCTCTAAGCCTTCTCCTAGGTCGCGTGCCCCATCGGCATCGGCGTCGCGCCAGACGCTTCCCGCTACTCTCGACACCGTGACACTGCCGAAGTCGACATCGCGGACGACGCCGCCGGGGGGCACCGGGACGCTGCGCACTAGAGGCGCCGTTGCCACCCAGCCGCCCCCGGGGAGCACCTGCCCCACGGCGTAGGTGCCGGGGTCCACCGCAAACCCGTACTGACCGTTCTGATCGGTTACCACGGACGGCTCAACTGTGGCGCTTGTCCTCACCTTGATGGACCATGCCCAGAGGAACCCTGTGACCCCCGCAGTATCGTCCCACAGTTCGAGCTTCCAGGTCCCGTTCGGGTCGCGGCCGTCCAGGGCTGCCAGAGAGCCCTCGGGTCTGTATCGGCCGGTGAACGGCGCCGTGCCGGAGGCAATCGAAGTGTCCGCCTCATCATCGAAGATGGTATTGGTGAAGTTGTCCCCGGTGCCGCCCACGTCCGTGAACAGCTCCACGCGAACGCCCCCGGGGCTGATTAGGTACACATCCAGGTCTTCGTCGCGGGTGTGGGTAATCGTGACCCGAACATCGATGTCGGCGATCGTTCCTTGGAGTCCGCTGACTCGCAGCGACGAGGTCGTCGTGATGGACTCGCTGATGCTCTTGGGGAGGCTGACGTCCCTCGAGTCGCGAATCGCCACGGTTCCGCCTGCCTCGAAGATCCCATTGTTGTTCAGGTCCAGGTACACGACCCGCCCGCCCAGGCCCGGTTCCCCGGAGTCCCTCGTGCCGTCGCCGTCCAGGTCGTTCCAGCAGGCGCCCTGGAACCGGGACCCCAGGGCGTTAATCGCCTTGAACGCATTGAGTCGCCCGTCGGTCACCGTCTCCCACCACGACACCGGGTCCCCCCCGTCGAATATCGCCTGGCGTATCTCCTGATAGCTCGCCGTCGGGGCGATCGTCCACAACAGGGCGGCTACGCCGGCAACGTGAGGCGCCGCCATGCTGGTCCCGGACTTCTCTTCGTATCCGCCGCCCGGGACAGTGCTGTAGATGTCCTCACCCGGGGCTGCCAGGTCCACGCTGGTGTGACCATAGTTGCTGGACGTGGACAGGAAGTCCATGTCGTCCGAACTGGCCACCGAGATGATGTTGTCAAGCAGATAGCCGGATGGGTAGTGGTGAGGGTGGTCGTCCGTGTCCAGGCCGTCATTGCCCGCGGAGGCCACGAAGAGGATGCCTGCGGCTCCGGCCTCTTGGATGGCGTCCCGCTCGGCGGCGCTGCCGGCGCTGCCGGCGCTATTGTCGTACCAGCCAAAGCTGGCATTGATGACCCGCACGTTGATCCCATAGTCTGACCGCATCAGGGTGGCATAGTTGATGGCCCGAATCTCATCAGCCTCGCCCATCCAACCCTGGTCATTCATGGCCTTCAGGGCCATGAGCGAGCAGGACCAGTTCACCCCGGCGATCCCGATGCCGTTGTCTCCCTTGGCGCCAACGATCCCGGCCACATGGGTCCCGTGCCCATCCAGGTCCGTGGGGGCTGAGTCGCCGTAGACGAAGTCCCATCCGCACACGTCGTCCACGAAACCGTTCATATCGTCGTCGAGGTCGTTGCCCGGGATCTCCCCGGGATTCGCCCAAATGTTGTCCTCCACGTCCGGGTGGGAGTAGTCGATGCCGGTGTCAACCACCGCCACGACCACACTGTCGTTGCCGGTAGCGATATCCCAGGCCGCCTCGGCGCCGATTTGGTGAAGGGACCACTGGCGCCAGTAGGCGGGGTCATCAGGCGTCCGCTCGACAACGAGCAGTCTGTTAGGTTCAAAGAACTCCACGTTGGGGTTCCCACCCAACCAGATCGCCACGGACGCCTCGTCGGCGCCCGGGGCGCGGATGAGCACCTGGCCGGCCATGCCCAGCCCGCAGATCACCCCGAAGTCCGGGGCCCCGGGCGCGAGCAGAGAAGCGGCGTCGGCCACGCCGGTCATGCCCTGGGTCGCTTGCGAGGTGAATCCCACCAGCCACTCGCCTCGTCGGGCCCTTGCCGAACCGCCTTGCCACACCATGTCGATGACATCCGCCCCGCCGGCAGGCGAACTCTCCCCTGAGCAGACCGTCTCCGGCCGATCCGACAACGTCTCGAACCAGCACACGGAAACCGGCGGGCGGTCCTGCGGGCCGCTGCTGCTCGGGAAGTCCAGCTCGCCCGACAAGAACAGCCTCGCCTCGAGCGGCTCCAACTCCACGACGGGCCGAGAGCGCACCGAGGTCAGGTCGGACAGGCGCTGCGGGTCATCGACGGCGGCTCTGATCGTCTGCGGACGTCCATCGCACGTGGCCAAGGCTTCCCCCCTTGGCGACTGGCGGCGAGATGCGATGCGCGCTTGAGACATCGGTCGTCCCCCCTTCCTGGCAGGATGCCGCCTGGGACGGTCCTACGCGGCCCCGCCTTTTCTGTCCGCCTCCTCCACGGCGACTCGCGGAACGTCTATCGAAGTGTCAGCGGGAAGTATAGCACAGGTTCAACGGAATGCAACAGAAAGGCACGAATCCGACCTCTGTGCGTGTCGTTGCCCGAGGCCGCGGGTGGCATGAAGCAGTGCAGCCTGCCCGACCAGATCGCGGCGGACAGGATGCATCCTTCCTCCGCATCCGCCCTGTCTCCCAGTGTAACAATCCCACAATTCGCCTCTCCTGCCCGGCAGAAAAGGGGCTTACCTCCCCTTTGCCGACGCGACGGCCTTGGTGGTGAGGACGGGCCATGCCTGAACGGAGGAATCCCGCCGGACCACGAACTTCACCTGGTTGGTCACCCGTTTCGCCTGCCAGGCCTTATCTGGTCATCCGTGCCATGCAGACATCGCGGGTCTTGGCGAAGAGCGCCGCCAGTTCAGGCACAAGCCACGCCTTCTTCACGAGCGTCGCCAGCGAGCGGTCGAGACCGTAGTAGGAGTGCGACGTGATCTTGCAGCCCTGGAGGACCAGCGCCGCGGCGATGGCGGCATAGTAGAGCGCCACCGCCGAGTTGAACAACGGGCCGCCCTTCCACCGCAGGGAGATGGTTTTGAAGTAGTCCTTGAGCGTCACGCTCACGGCCCGATCGGCGGCAGGATCGAACAGAACCGCCGAGAGGGGTTTGCCGGCCAGCGGCTCCAACTCCTTGCAGGGCCGGTGGAGGAGCGCCGGCACGGAGCATTCCTCGGCCGGGTTGACGGGCACCGGGCTCGCGAGCCACGCCCGCAGGATCTCGGCGGTTGCTTGG
>JAPLML010000162.1 GCA_026387055.1 Planctomycetota bacterium
CTAGCAGACGACCTGTATGTAGTCGGGCTTGACGGAGGTGAGGATGTTGTCGACCATCTCCCGCGTGACGTTCCGCCCGATCTCGCGGCAGTTGTCGTTGGCGTGCAGGTCGAAGTGGATGCCCAGGAAGCAGTCCACGCGGCGCTTGCGGGGCGGGTACTTCGACTGGTCGAAATTGGAGTAGTCGAAGCTGTTGACCGGACGCGTGGCGGGGGCGGCCGCGGCGGGCCGCGTGGCGGCCGGTCGCGTGGCGGCAGGGCGGGTGGTCGCACTGGCGCCCGAAGGCCGGGTCGCCGGTGCATTGCCGGCCGGGGCGGGCTGCGCCAGGGCGCCGCTCAGGACCAAGGCGACGATCAAGCTGCCGAGCAACATCTGGCTGCGCATAATGGGCTCCTTCCAGGGCTGCCAGTCCAAACGTCCGTAGAGCGTCCAGATTACTTCGGAGGGAAGAGACGGGGGCATCAGCGGGAGTCTTTGGGGCCTGCATCAGGCAGACTGGTAGGAAATTTGATTTGTCGCGGCGAGCCGGCCGGGGGCGGGGGGTTCTTCATGAGGGTTCCTCCGTTTGGGCGGTTTCAGAGGGGGTGAATTTGTGGCTTGCCTTTTTCAATCACGACCCGGTGACGTTGACCCTTGTACAAAATCTCCGCCTCGGCCCGGTCCCATTCGGGCGGCAGATGCGGCGTCACTTCGAGGCTTTTCCAGGTGGGATGGATGCCGAGCACCCCGTGGATCGCGGCGGCGGTGACGACCACCATGTCCGCCAGGTAGGCCTCCCCGCTTTCCATACCGCCGCGCTCCCCGTGGATGTCGGCCGAGTTGTTGCCCGCCCAACTCGTCTCGCGGGCCCGCTGGGCGAACAGCCGCAGCCGCCGGGCGGCGCCCGCGCAGTCCCCGGCCTGGGCTCGGGCGACCACCTCCCAATAGGTCTGGCAGAGCAGGCTGCCGCCGTTCATATAGGTGCCGAAGGTCTGCCAGCCGACCGGATTGAATGGCTTGGGCACCGGCCAAAGCGCGGAAAGGCTCGCGTACCCGCGATAGCCGTGTTGGGTCTCCAATTCCTTGATCCTCGCGTCGGCCGTGGCCACGATCTTGCGGGCCTGCTCGGGCGACGCGATGCCCGCGGCAATCGGCGGCCATTGGCAGAGATCGCAGAAGTAGGCGACCTCGTTGCCCTGCGCGTCGATCCAGTCGAGATAGCGCGGCCCGCCCGGAAGACGGTCTCTCCACAGCACCCGGTTGTACGCGGTTTTGCGCGACTCGGCCAGAGTGCGATACTCCTGGGCCTTCTTCGCGGCGCCCACGGCCTCTTCCATCTCCGCCAGATCTTGGGCGGCCTTGCAGAAGAACGCGTTGTAGTAGCCGTTCACGCCGCCGGTGATGATGGCGTCGTAGTACCAGTGGGCGCCTACGCCGTCGAGCGTGAACAGGCCCTGGGCGTTGCGCCGTTTGATGAAGTAATCGAGCATCCGCTCCATGGCAGGCAAGTGCTGCCGGACAAACGTCACGTCGCCGCTGTGCAGCAGGTAGAAGTGCGCGCCGAGGATCGTGTGGAGATTGTCGTCGACCCACTGGCCCGTCTGATTGTAGCCGAAATGGCTTCGGCCCTGGTCGTCCAGCGTATTCATGATTCGCGCGAGGTGTCCGCGGAATGCCCGCGACGCATCATAGGGACGCGACGCGAGCGCCCCGGGCGCCGGCGTGCCCGCGGCCAGCGCGGCGCCGTACATCCAGCTCGATCCGGCGTAGTACCACCCGTCGGTCTCGTTGCCGAAGTCGAAGTTCTTCTGGTCGTTGATCGCCCCGCCGTTGAGCACCGAGCCGTAGAAATCCTTGAGCGAGGCCTCGGTGGCCTTGTCCGGAAGCGTGATGGCCAATTGGTAGCCGGTGGTTCTTTTGTCGACGGCCGCGAGGTGCAGCGTGATGGTCTCGATCTGCCCCTTGCGGCACGTCTGCACGGCCTCGGGGCTGGTGACCGCGCCCGCCTCGCTCAGGAAGGCGAAGCTGCCGCGGCGATAGAGGTGCCCGCCTCGGACCTCCAGGCGCAGATCGGCCGGGGCATGCCAGTTGGTCCACAGTTTGTAGATGGCCCAAGCGTCGCGGTCCAGGACGGTCTGGATGTGGGTCTCGGCGATCCGGCCCGGCAGCGAGACCGCCAGGTTGTACATCTCGCTGGGGCGAACGGCCAGGCGGTCCGGATCGTACCAAAGGGTGCTGGTGACCGAGTTGCCGGCCTTCCGTGCGTCGAAACCGAAGAAGAGGCCCGGGCTGCCCGACATCATCACGGTCGCGTCCTGGTTCCAGCGGCGGACGATCGTCCAAACCAGTTGGGCGCCGTCGCCCGGGGTCGAGAACGTCCAATCTTCGACGGCCAGCGCCTCCGGTCCCTTATTCGACACAAGCTGGATGCCCGCGATTCGCAGCCCCGCATGGCCCCCGTCCCGGCCGGCCTCGACGCTGGCCGGCTTTTGGGCGCGACTTTCGTAGCGCGTGCCGTCCTGCGTGACGGCATAGGTGCACGCATGGCGGGCCCACGGGAGTCGTGCCCGGGCGCGACTGTAGCCGGGATAGGGATAGGGCCCCATGGGCCGATGGGCCAGGAGCGACTGGGAGCTGAGTCCGTCGGGCCCACGCAAGTAGAGGCTGACCATGGCCGGAGCGTCGACGTTGATCGCGGCTTGGCCGAACTTGCCTTCGATGGTCAGGATCCGCGCCTGGATCTCCGGCGCCGGCACCTCGACCTCGCCGAGGCACAGGTAGCCCGGGTATTTCGCGCCGGGCTGGCTCCCGTCCGGGAACAACAACCGCACGTAGCGAGCCGTGGCCGGCTGAGGCAACGCGAACGGCCACGTGCGGTTCACGTCGTAGGGCTGGCCGTCGCGAGGCAAGTCTTTCGGGCCGAGCTTCACGACCTCCTTCCACGCGTCCGCCGCACCGGTGCGACTGACCTGGATGACCAGGTTGGCGGGCGGGCAGTGGACCTTGTCTTCCCATCGGGCCCAGGCAATCTTCACGGTCCGGACGGTCGCCTCGCGCCCCAGATCCAATTGCCACCAGGCGCCTTTGTCCTTGTTCTGGACGGTCTGCCAGTAGTTGCCGTTCTCTCCGGCCATGTCGTCGGCCGCCGCACCCGCGCCGTAGCCGGGCCCCCACTCGCTGGAGGCCGTCGCTTGTTGCGCTTCGGCTTCGCACGGCCACGCGCCGGCGACTGACAGAACCACGCCCGCGGCCACAACCAATCGTCGCATGACGCTCATGGTTTTCTCCCGGTTGGTGGATGAACAGTATCATGGCACCGGCGCGAACTGGTAGGAAATCTGATTTGTCGCGTCGAGCCGCCCAAGGCGGGCTGCGCCAGGGCGCCGTTCAGGACGAATGCAAAGACGATCA
>JAPLML010000103.1 GCA_026387055.1 Planctomycetota bacterium
GGATCGACCGCCCCGTTGATCAGGCTTCGGGCCTCGGCGGCCCGACCGGCGCCGCCACGGCGACTATTCCGCTTCCCACTTTTGGAAATCCTTGATGAGGTCCACGGCGGAGGCGGTGGCCACGCGCGTCGCGCCGACCCGGAACATGTCGTTCATCTGCTTGAAGCGCGTGATGCCCCCGGCCGCTTCCACCTCGACCGCCTGGCCGGCGACGCGCTTCAGGATGAGCACGTCGCGAACCGTGGCGCCGCTTCGTCCGAAGCCCGTGTGGGTCTTGATGACATCCGCGCCGCCGTCCACCGCCAGCCTGCACGCCCGGGCCTTCTCGGCATCCGCGAGGTAACAGCCCTCCAGGGTAACCTTGAGGACCAGGCCGGAGGCCATCTTGCGGATGGCGACGATTTCGGCCTGCACGTCGCCGTAGCGGCCGCTCTTCATGGCCACGAGGTTGATGACCATGTCGATCTCGCCCGCGCCCGACTCGATCGAGGTGCCGGCCTCGTCGCGCTTGGCCCGCAGGCCGGAGTGGCCGAGCGGAATGCCCACCGTCCCGCAGATGGGCACGCCCGTCCCGCGCAGCAGCCGCGCGGCATAGGAGACGGCGTAGGGGGCCACGCAGAGAGACGCGAACCCGTACTGGACGCACTCGCTGCACGCCTGCTCGATGTCTCGAAACGTGTGGTCGGGCGCCAGCACCATGTGGTCCACGGCCTTGGCCACCGCCTCGACGGTCAGATCGGCTACGGCGCCTCGAGTCCCCATGGGGTTCTCCTCGTCCTGTCAGAGGTCCTGTTTCCGGCGCTCCCGGGGTCGCAGGGCCGCATGAGCCGGATGAGACCAGTGAACAGGAAACGACAAGAGGACACAATCCGTGACAGCACCCTTCGCGCTATCGGGCTGTTCAGTATGTTCGTATCGGGGAATCCCTGATAGCGCCGGGGCCTTGGGGACACGACGACGCCACTTCGCGCGGCGGGTCTCCTGACCCGCCGCGTGAGTGCGTTCTCAGGCCCGTGGACCCGTCCAAGGCGCGCGGTGAGTCGGGAGACCCGCCGCGCGACATGATCCTGCAGGGTCAGGTCCCGCTCCTCATGCTCTGCACGTATTGGATGGCGTGCTGGAGGAGCTCGGTGGCGCTCTCGAGGTTCATCTTGTTCTTGATATGGGCCCGGTAGGTCTCGATGGTCTTCGGGCTGAGGTGCAGTTGGCGGGCGATCTCGCCGGTGCCGAGCCCCCGCCCGATGAGCTGGAACACCTCCAGCTCGCGGTCGCTCAGGCCGTCCACGGGCGAGGCGCCGGCCTCCGACTTCCCGTCCACGAACTGGTGCAGCAGGCGCGACGCCATGGCGTCGCTCAGATAGATCCGGCCGGCCATGACGCACCGGATAGCCTCGAGCACCTTCTCGGCGGCCTCCTCCTTCATCATGTACCCGCGCGCCCCGGCGCGCAGGGCGCGCTCGGCAAACACGTTCTCGTCGGCCATCGACAGCACCAGCACGGGCAGCCGCGGGTAGCGGACCTTGATGTCCTTCAGGAGTTCGAGGCCGCTCGCGCCCTTGAGCGAAAGGTCCACCACGGCCACGTCGGGATGGCACGCGGCGATCGCCTGGAGCGCCTCGGGCACGCTCCCGGCCTCGCCGCACACGGTCAGGTCGGGCTCATGGCTGATCAGTTGGGCCATGCCCTGCCTGACGACCGGGTGGTCGTCGACGACCAGAACCTTCGCTTTGGCTTCCGCCTTGATCTTCCGTTCCGCTTGGGCCGCAACATGCGTTGGCTTACTCACCATGGGATGACCTTCACACGCCTGACAAGCGTGACCCGGAAAGTCGCCGCGGCGACCGGCGCCCCAGTATAATCGCGCGCCCCATGGCGGCCAGAAAAAATCCCACGTGTGTGGTCGCCGCGGCGACTGGGCATGCCACCCGGCGATCGGAACACGCCGTGGACCTACTTGACAGGCTTCTCGGGCTTCGGCTCGGGGTAGGGCTTGACCAGCGGCGCGACGTTCAGGCGGTGAACCTGGAGGGCCATCGGCTTCACGTTCGGCACGATCCGCGGCGGCTTGTCGAAGGTCGCGGCACGGTTGAGAAAGTCCTTCCGCATCCGCTCGGCCTGGCTGCTGAGTTCCTTGCCCTGGTCGGCGAGCATCGCGTCGACCTTGCGCCAGAACTCGCGGACCCCGCCGAGGTGATACCGCCCTCCCTGGGCCGCCAACTGCCCGCCTGCCAGGAGGAGCGCCTGCAACCGGTCGGATTTCGTGCGACCCACGAGGCCCAGGTACCAGTCCTCCAACCCCGGCCGGCCCCAGTCGTTCAGGGCCTCGTGAATGCGGTTGAGGCCGGCAAGGGCCACGGCGCGCATCTCCTCGTTCTCATTGTCGTCGCCGACCAGTTGCTCCAGAAAGTCCCGCGTCTGCCGGAGCACCTGGATGTCCTCCGCGGCCAGGCCCGCCATCAGGGCCCCCTGCTCGCCCTCAGGCGGGGGCGTGGCCGGCGGGGTCTCGGCGGCCGCCGCCGACCCCCCGGCCAGCGCGGCGACGGCAACCATCAGGATCGCCGCCAAGGTCGGCATCCGAAGTGCGTTGGCTGATATGCCAATAGCCGTTGTGGCACGGCCGGCTTGTCCGGCCGTGGCTGAGCGCCGCTCGCATGCCCCACGGCCGGACAAGCCGGCCGTGCCACATCCGCGCAGGCACACGGAATGCGTACGGAAACCCATCGCGCTCCGGCTCAAGCGGCGTTGTGGCGCCAGTCGCATACTCTCAGCCTCACTTCAGCAGGGGCGCGAACGGGTCGGCCAGGTCGTCGGCCGTGCCCGGCTTGCCGTCGGGCCCCGCCGGCCCGTAGTTGACGAACTGGAAGAACGCCTCCAGCCCCGCGGGATTCCCGCGGACGGCCCGCGCCCCGATGAGCACCATGTCCTGCCCCATCGCCTGGAACTCGTCGCCGCCCGCACGGGCGAAGGCCTCCATGAAACACCGGAGCGCCTCCTTCGGCTTTCCCGTATAGATATACGTGAATGCCCGGAACCGCATGGACTTGGCGTCGTCGCCCGCGCGGCGGCGGGCTTCCTCGAACGCCTTTTCGCGCTCGGGACAAGCGGGATAGCCATAGGCCTCGAGCGGATCGGCGATGGTGCGGATATTCTCGGCCACGGCCGCTTCGTCGCGCGCCGCCTCCAGGCAGATTCGCGCCGCCTTGAGGGCTTCCTCGAAGCGGCCCTTCTTCAGGTGGATCTCGGCAATCTTGCGCTGGGCGCCGTACCAGAGGTCGGTCACGTCGGGGTGGGCGACGAAGACCCGCTCGTAGGCCTTCAGCGCCTCGTCATCCCGCCCTTCCTCGGCCAAGGTCTCCGCCACCTGCACGCCCCAATAGGCGGCCTGCCTCGGTTCGGTCTCGATCTTCTCCACGGCCGCATAGTAGGCCCGCGCCTCGTCGAACTCCTTGAGGCGGCGCAGGCACTGGCCGTGGCGGCTCCGCAGGTCGACCTGCTGCCAGGAATCGCGCTTGCCGAGGTACTTGGCATCGACCAGCCGCGCGAGGGCCGGCGCCGCCTTGGCCATGTCGTCGGCGCGCCACGCCGCCTCGACCATCGAATAGAGGGCGTCGGCGACGAGCTTGTCATTCAGGGGATCCAGGTCCGCGGCCTTGGCCGCTTCATCGTAAGCTTCCGTGAGCAGGGGCTTCTGGTTGATGCTGAGGAGCGCCTGGGCGATCTTCACGCGGGCCTCGGCCACGCCGGGCTTCGAGTCCGGATGCCTGGCGATGAGCTCGCGCAGTCTGGCCGCCGCCTCCGTGTACTTCTTGGCCTGGTGCAGGATGTCGCCCTGGAGGAGGTACGCCTTCTGCTCCAGCGCCGCATCGCCCGCCGTGGCCTTGAGCATCCGGTCGAGGGCCGCCACGGCGTCGCCGAACTTCTCCTGGCGGCGATACACGTCGGCCATGAGGGTGAAGGCGGCGACCTTGTCCTTCGGCTCCGCCTGGGCCGAGGCCACGATCTCTTCGCAGATCTTGAGCGCCTCGGCCTGCTGCTCGCGGCGCTGGCCCGCCTCCGCGGCGCGGTCAAGCCTGGCGGCCACGGACTTCTCGGCCGGCGGCCCCTCAGCCGACCAGGCCGGGCCGGCGGGCGCGCCGAGCGCCAGGACCACCATCAGGCTCCACGGGGCTTTCATCGCGGCTTTGCTCCCTTGGGCGTTTTGGCTTCCTCGGCCGCCAGGAGGAAACGCATGTCCTCAATGGAATAAGTGACGGGCGACTTCCCCTCGCCCGACAGGATCACGTTCAGCCACCGCGGCGTCTGGAACTGGGGCGCGTCCTTGAGGAACCGCTTGAGCGGAACGACCACGCGGCGCCACTCGCCCGCGATCTTCCCGCCCTCGACCAGCCCTTCCTTCATGATCCCGAGCGGCGGCGTGGTCATCGACGGCGAATACGGCGGCAGATCGTGCAGTTGCACGAAGACCTCCTCCTCGGCCGCCCCCGAAGCCATGATCCAGAACGAGAGGCCGTAGTAATCGCTGATGTCGCGCGTCGCGTAATAGCCGATGCCATAGTGCTTGGTCCACGGTTCGCCCTTGACGACGATCTGGTCCGCCCGCTGGCCCACGGAGAAGCTTTCGAGGCGGTCAAAGATCGAGAGCACCGCCACCGTGCCCGCGAGCGTCCCGTCAGGCAGCGCGGCCGAGACCGTCAGGCCCATCCGCCCCGGCCATCGGCGCCGCCAGTCCCGCGTATCGTTCTTGAAGTGCCGCGGGTCCAGGCGGAAGGTCGTGCCGTAGACGCCGTCCCCCGCCCCACCGTCGCCGTGCCGGCCGTCATCGTACATGGGGGTGAGGCCCGAGCCGCCGACGCGGCTGAGATCCGCCGTGACCGAGGGCGCCGCCCCGGCCGGCGCCGTCACCTTCGCGGTGAGCGCGACGCGGGTCCCCGCCAGGAAGGCCTGGGCCTCCCGGGTCTTCGCCAGGAGGCGCTTGGCCTCCGCGGCGGCGGACCGCGCCGTCGGGAGCGTCCGCAGCTCCTCGCGCAGACCGTCCATCACGCTGCGGAAACCCTCGCTTTCGAGCGAGAAGACGGGCGGCGCCACCGCCACCTGCCTCACCGCGAGCGGCCCGGCCTCGCGCCAGCCGACGTACAGCGCATCATTGACGACGGCGTAGAAGACGGCGCCGTTGGCGCTTGCCCGGATGTGGGCGCCTTCCCTCACAAACGCACCGGTAAAGAGGCCCGCGCTGGCGGTCGAGCTCGTGGCCATCTCGTCGGTGGAGAACACCATGCCGAGCTTGCGCGGCTCGTAGGCGTAGACGATCTGCGTGTCGGCGTGCGGACCCCACGCCACGCCGACGCTCGAGAAGAACGCGGCGCTCGCCGGGCCGACCCGGGCGCTGCCGGCCTTGGTCACGCGGTACAGGCCGCTGTCGGCCGTGGCGTAGAACGGGTGCGCCCCGCGGAAGACCTCCTCGCTCCAATTGTCGGGCTTCACGAGGAGCGACAGCGCCCCGCCCGTCGGGACGACGTCCCGGACGATCTCCATCCAGTAATCATCTATGGATATCGAGTAATAGATGCTGAACAGGTCCGGGGCCTTCTTCCGGGCCGCCGCGAGGAAGAGCTCCTCGTCGCCCGCGTTGCCGCAGAGGACCTCGCGCACGAGGTAATCGGCCCCCGCCACGCGCCACGTGCGACCGTCGTCGCGCGTGACCGAGACCCCCGGCGCCGCCTCGCCGTGGATCGCCAGGAGCGTGTGGAACCGCCGATCGCCGGGGTAGACGTACACCCCCACGCAATCCTCGGACGCCATGCCCGCCGCCTTGCTGCCGGCCTGCCGAAACGTTCTGCCGCCGTCCGCCGTGGCCCACACGCCCTTATGGTCGCTCGCGAGGTAGAACGTGTCGGGCGCATCGGGGGCGAAGGCCACGTGGCGGACGATGCCTACCTGCTCCGGCCGCGCCTGTGCCAAGGGCGTCCACGTGCCGCCGGCGTCGTCGGACGCCAGGAGCCCCTCGCCCGTCGCCAGGATGACCCGCATCGGCAGCGCCGGGTGCGGAAAGACGCCCACGGCGCGGCGAATGCGGCCGTCCGGCCGCCACGTCACGGCGAGGGGCGGATCCGTGCCCGTGTGGCGAAAGTGGCCCGACGCGTCTACCTCGCCGACGGGCGAGGGCACGCACTCTCCGTCGGCCGCCTTGGCCGGCGTACGGGCCGCCCCGGTCGCCGCGGCGACCGCCACCGCCGCGCAGACGAGGAAGACCAGCAGCGCGATCGTTCGAAACCACTTCATGGCTCGACCCTGAGCAACTCCGCCTTTCCAAGCACAACCCGCCGCGCCAGGTGACCCGGCTCGCCGGGCTTCTTGCCATCCAGCGGCGCATAGCCCTCCTTGCCGACCGCGGCAACGCCGTCCTTCTCGCCGCCGTCCTCCAGCATGGCGTGCTCGCTGAGGACGCGGCGCTTGAGCCAGGACTCGTCGATCTTGCCGCCCTCCGGCACGATGGCGACGGCCTCGTCGGGCCTGGTCCGGTCGCTGCCGGGGGCGAGCCTGAACGGGCTGGCCGCGCCGGCTTGGCGGCCGTAGAGCTTCTCGAAGATCGCGACGGACTCTTTGCCGTCGATCCGCCAGCCCTCGCCTTCGTCCGCCTTGGCGCGCGAGATCCAAAGGGCCGCCTCGCGCGCCGCCCCGGTGTAGGCATCCAGAAGCGTACCGGCCGGCTTCGCCTCGATGGCGCGGAGGAGGAACTCCGGGAAGACCGGCTCGTTCCCCTCGATAGGGCTCGTGGCCGAGATGTTGACCCGCCCGGGCCGCGCCAGGCGCGAGAGCATGGCGCCCGAGGCCGAGCTCAGGTTCAAGACCACCTGGTTCCTCGCCGCCGCGCCCGCGAGCCCATCCGCCAGGTCCTGCGCGCTGATGTCGGGCCCGGGCAGCACGAACGTCGGGACCTGGTCGGTCACAACGCCGTGCCCCACCATGAAGAGGATGAACTGGTCCTGGGGCTTCGCCTTGCCCGCCAGGTCGGCGAGCGCCTTCCTGACCGCGTCGGCCGTGGCCAGCCCCGAGACGATCGGGTCCTTGAAGTCCTTATCGCCCGAAAGCACGAGGATGTTCTCGGCCGCAACACCCGCCTTCTGCGCGAGGTGCGCGTGGAACCGCTTGAGCCAGTCCCGGTAATGGCGGGCAAAGAGCTCCTCGCCCGGCATCGCGCCCAGGAGGAGCGCGTACGCCTTGCCGGCGGCCGGCGCCTCGGCGCCGCCGGCGTAAGCCGCTGTCGCCCCGCCGGCCAGCGCCGCCAGCAAGGCGATGATCCCCAGACGGAAACCCATGGCCCGCTCCTACTAGTCCGTCACACTTATTCGTGTGAGTGTAACTGGGTAGCGCGG
>JAPLML010000499.1 GCA_026387055.1 Planctomycetota bacterium
ACGAAGGAAAAGGAACCGGAGAGGGAAAGGCCCAAAGGCAAGGGCAAGTAGTACTACAACGCCACTTCGCGCGGCGGGTCTCCCGACCCGCCGCGCACCTGCAAGGTAAGCGCGGCGGGCAGTCTTGCCCGCCGCGCTACCCAGTTGCACTAACACGAACGAGTGTGACGGACTACCACGTATTCCCGCGCCGGCACCCGGACCTTACGACGGCAGATTCGACAGGCTGGCGGTGCTGCCGACGAGGACCAGAACGTCCCCGTCGCGGATGATCGTGTGGGCCATCGGAAGGTCGACCAGCTCTTCCGACTTGATTTCCTCGCCTTCCTCGTTTCGCGTCTTGACGGTCCGCTTGATCGCCACGAGGTTGACCTCGTACTTGCGCCTCAGGTCGATCTCGCCGAGCGTGCGGTCGTGCCACGCGGCGGGGGCGCGGATCTGGATCAGGTCGTGCCCCTCGGCCAGGGCCAGGTGCTCGACGATGTTCGGGTTGGCGAGCTGGCTGGCGAGGCGCTCCGCGATTTCCTCTTCCGGAAAGATCACCCGGTCGGCGCCGATGCGCATCAGGATGCGACGCTGGATCTGGCTGGAGGCGCGGCTGACCACGTAGCGGACATCGAGGGACTTCAGGGTGGCGGTCGCCAGGGCGTTGGCCTCGAAGTCCTCGCCGATGCTGACGATGGCGGCGTCGAGGCTGGCCACGTCCTGGGCCTTGAGCGGCTCGGGGTCCGTGGCGTCGAGTGACACGGCCAGGGCCACCTCGTCGCGCACGCGTTCAACGAGTTCCTCGCGCAGGTCGACCGCGATGACCTCGTGCCCGGCCTGCGTCAGCATCTGGGCCAGGCGCTGGCCGAACCGCCCCAGCCCGATGACCATGAACCGCTTCATGCGCCGCCCTCCTCGTTTCCCCATCGCGGGTGGCATGCCACCCGGCCATTCGCTCCTCCGCTACGAAATCGCCACGTCCTCGGTCGCATAAGTATACCGTTGGGCGTGCACTCCTCCCTGCATGGCCATGACGAGCGTCACGGGCCCGACGCGGCCAAGGAACATCGTCCCCACGATCAGATACCGGCCCAGTTCATTCAAGAGGGGGGTCACCCCCGTCGAGAGGCCCACGGTGGCAAACCCGGAGGTCGCCTCAAACATGACGTCGAGGAACGTGAAGTGCGCGCCCGGCTGCATCCCCCAAGCCGAAATCGCCATGCTGACGGCCGCCACCCATGCGACGCAAACCGCCAGGATCGCCATCGCGCGCAAGACCGTCTCCGGCGGGAGCACGCGGCGGTACGCCCCCGTTCGCGGCCGGCCACGCAGCGCCGCCCACACCCCGCACAGGATCACGGCGAACGTGACCGTCTTGATGCCGCCGCCCGTTGAGCCCGGCGACGCGCCGATGAACATCAGCACGATCGTCAGAAACTTCGTCGGGAACGCCAGCCGCGTCATGTCGACCGTGTTGAAGCCCGCCGTGCGGGCGGTCGTCGACAGGAACCAGGCGCCGAGAATCCGGTCGCCCCACGTCTGGCCCAGGGGTGTCTCGGCGGCCGACGCCGGCTCAGCGGCGGGCTGCCCCGACGGCTGGACGGTCGCGTAGGTGGTCGCCCGCCCCACCTCATGCTCGCCGGGCACGACTTCAAACAGGAGCGCCAGCGCCGTTCCCCCCACGAGCAGCCCCGCCGTGGTCGCCAGCGCGAGCTTGCTGTGCAGACTCAGCCGCCTCTTCGCCAGCGGAACGTCCGCGCCGCGGACAAGCCTGTACCGCACGATGCGGGCCAGGTTGTACAGGACGGCGAACCCGATGCCGCCTGCAATAATCAGCAGCGGGATCACCACGTTCGCCTGCCACGTGCTCCGGAAATCCGTCAGGTTGCTGCGGTACAGACTGAAGCCGGCGTTGCAGAAGGCCGCCACGCTGTGAAACACGCTGTAGTAAATCTTCTGGGCAGCCGAAATGGAGCCGCCCAGGCACGTGCGGTCCCACAGACCCACGAGGAGGGCCGCGCCGGCGGCCTCAACGAGAAACGTCGTCAGCAGGATGAAGAAAGCCACGAACAGCGCATCGCTGAAGCTCGTGGCCGGCGCGCCGGGGGCGGTGGCGGCCGGCAACAGGAGAAGACCCGTTCCGACGGCGACGAGCGTCAGGAAACTCCCGACCAGCAGCAGCGCCGGCCGCACCTGGAGCGCCGCCAGGAACTGCTGGAGCTCCACCAGCCGTGCCGTGAGGCTGAGGACGATCGAGACCTGGACGGCCCAGAGCACCCAGTCCTCGGCGCCGCGCACCTCGGCGGCGTACACGACGCCGATGAGAACCAGGAACGCCGCGGCCACCGCGAACTGAAACCAGCGGAACCGCAGGAGCCCCCATCGGTCGCGGGCCAGCGCCAGCCGCAGCATCGGATCCAGAAGCAGGCCGACCAGCGCGACCACCTCGACCCAGTGGAGCATCTCCAGGCCGTACGGCTCGATGCGGAACCCGTACTCGGCGACAAGGCTCCCGACGGCCAGGACAAGGAACGGCAGGAAAAACGTGAACAGGTACGGCCGCGCCCGCTCCAGGGCACTTTGCGGACCTCGCAGAGGCGGTGCTCGATCGACCATCGGCTGAGCCATCTCTCCTTTCAGACCCCGACCTCATCCGCGCCGCCGCTCGCGGGCGTCTTGCCCGCACAGGCCGGCGTGGAGACGAACGGCGACTCCTCCCCGCCCACCAGGCCCATGTTTTCGAGGGCCAGCGCGAGGCTCGCCTCGATCCCCTCGGCGCCCGGCAGCCGCGCGAGGGCCCGGCGGTACTGCTCGACCGCCATCGGCCACAGGCCCTGGTCGGCGTAGACCAGGCCCAGCCGATAATACAGGTCCACATACTCCGGCTGGAGCGTCACCGCCCGCTGAAGGCTCGATGTCGCCTCCTCCAGCAGGCCCGCCTCCCACGCCGTCAGGCCCAGTTTCACAAGTGCCTTGACGTATGTCGGGTTGATCGCCGCGGCGGCGCGAAACTGCTCGAGCGCCTCCTCCGTCCGGCCCGCGCTCTTGAGGACCAGCCCGTAACGGTACCGGTAGTCCGGGAAGTCCGGGTGCTCGGCGACCGCCGCCGCGTGGTCGCGAAGCTCCACCGACAGGACCTCGACCGGGTCGAGTTCGTCGACGAGGGCGCCGAACTTCGCCCCCGGCGCATTCAGCTCGCGCGCCAGGGCCGACGAAAGCGACGCCCGCAGCGACGCCCGCGACATCGCCTGGTACAGCTTCACCGACCCCGGGGCGATCTGCACGGCCATCTCGACCGCCTGGTCGGCCTGCTCCTCCATGCCCGCCTCGCGGTACGCCACCGCCAGGCCCACGTAGGCCTCCAGGTACCCGTCGTTGATCTTCGTGGCCCGTTCGTACAGGCGGATGGCCTCCTCGGTGCGGCCCAATTCCACGAGGACCTGCCCCCGAAGGACCAAGGCGTCGAGATACCTCGGATTAATCGCGAGCGCCTGCTGAAGATGGTAATCGGCCGACTCCACGTCGCCCGCCGCCGCCAGCAGCCGCGCGGCCTGGAAGTGCATGTC
>JAPLML010000193.1 GCA_026387055.1 Planctomycetota bacterium
GTCGGACGAGCGGCCGCCTCTGGGCGCGAAGGCTCGCCCGCGCAAGTCCTTCGGCGAAATCGGCTCGTCCACCGGCGCAAAGCTCCCGGCGGAATTGGTGTCACCCGCCGCCCGGTGCAGGACGAATCCCTCGCCGCCGGCTGGAAGGATGCAATCCAGGGCCTGGATTCTCTCCATGATCGGAGAGTCGCCCTTCCCTGTGTTCGTGAAGTGCAGCAACCACTCGACGGCCGGATAGTCCGCGTAGTCCACCGCCACGCAGCGGACCTCCAGACCGGAGTTCGGATCGGTCCACACCAAGGTGTGCTGCGTGCGCGCGGCGTCGAGTTTCTTGCTCTCGACATTCCTGGGCCACTCCGCCAGTACCGTCTCCGAGGCCCGCCCGTCGTAGACGAACGAGAACGGCACCTTCGCTTTGACGTCCAAGAGGTGCTCGTTAACCCACTGATTTTTCGCTTTGGATTCCTCCTGTTTCATAACCTCCGCCTCCGCCGCATTCAGCGCCAGATTGAGCACCGCCAACAACCCGCAGCACGTTCGCACGATCCAACGTCTCATGTCCGACTCCTCATCTCATTCCATGCGCAGATACATAATCGCCGTCGACCCGGGTTCGCCGAAAGCCCCACACAAAGGGGTAGTATTCCGGGTTTCCCGTGCAAAGGCTCGACAACAGTGCCTATGGTAGGGCCATTGGTGTCCGTCGCCGGAACTCCCAAGAGCTTGGCGACATAGGGGTTACTACGCACCAGCCTCAACTACCGTTTCTTCTTGTAGACGATCACCGTTGACCCCGGCTGGTCTATCATGACAATGGAAATGCCCTTATCGAGAAGCTCGCGGCCCGTCATTTCGGTCGTGCCGGCAGCGTCAAAGTTCGTCAGCGTGTAGACTGTGTCGGGGTCCAAGCCGCCGAGCTTCACGCGAATCGATTCATACGGGCTCTGCGCCCGGCGAAACGCCTGCACCACGCCCTCGCCTTTCTCTGGACAATCAAATTGCCACCCGATCCAAAGCGAGTTGTCGAGACTGTAGGGTGTCAGGGGGTAGTAGTCGCCGAGCATGTACGGCGCCACCTTGCGGCAATCGTCATAGATCCGGCGCACCGCCGGCCAGTCGACCTTGCCGCGCGCGTCCACCCCGACACACAGGCTGGGCATGAAGTAGCTTCGGCTCGTGTACTTGTCGGTCGTGTTCACGCCGGAACCGTAATACGGAATCCAGGAGGAGATCCCGTACGTATGCCCTTGATTGCCCACTGCGGTTTCGGGGCTGCCTTGATAGTCGCTGCGCAACAACGGCACCGCGCGGCGCAACGTTTCCAAATCGTTGCGCCGACCGCCGGAGGCGCACGAGTCGATCAACATGCCCGGATGGCGGCGCAGCAACTCGTCCCAATAGGCCAAATAGCCCTGCACGTGCAGGTTCTCGTTGATGCCCTGCCGATCGGGCGAATCGTAGCCGCGCCAGAACGCCAATGGACCCCAGTTGAAATCCTGCCGATAGAGGTCGATCCCTTGCTCGGTCAGTAGCCGATCGACGTGGTCGGTGAGCCATCGGCGTGCATCCGGGTTGCCAAGATTCAGCAGATTCTGGTCCGTGCCGGCTTTCTGGCCGCCGAAGAGCCACTCGGGGTGGTTCTTCGCAAGCCATGTGTCGGCTGTGACTCGTTCCGGCTCGAACCAAACGATGAACTCCAGGCCCTGGGCGTGCAGCCAGTCGCTGAAAGGCTTGAAACCATTGGGGAACCGCCGCGGGTCTGGCTCCCAGGTGCCGACCCACCACCAGTTGGGCTCCTTGACCGGATACCAGCCTGCGTCTCGCCACCAATAATCGAGATGGATGCCCGCCTTCAGATATGCCTCGGCCGATTGCCGCATCTCGGGGATGCCGTCCATAAACTGGAAGAAGCCCTCGCAGCCGGCCGCGGCGATCGGGGCCAGTGGCTTTCCACCCGGCTTGGGCACATTGTGGGCGAGCATCCAGCGGCGCCAGAGGTTTTGCGCCCGGACCACGTCCGTGCCTTTCCAGAACAGCAGGGCCACAAGCGGCGTGCGGATCTCCTCGCCCGGCTTCAGATAGAGATGGGTGAGTTCCTGACCCGCGGTGATTCGCAGCCCTGTCGCCGCATCGCGGGTGAAACTCGATGCCCATTGGCCCGGCCAGCCGACCACCACGATCAGGCCGCCGCCCGGCATCGACAGGTTGTAGTACGGAAAAGCGGTATCGGTCGGTCGTCCGCCCCCCGGCGCGAAGGTCTTCTTTGCGTTGGGGCCAAGCGTATGCTCGTAGGGCTCGTAGCTGTTCGGAGTACAGTCGTCGCCTCGGAGGCCGCGCAGGACGAACTCACCGCCGTCGTTGCGATCCCAACGGGCGTTGAGGGCTTGAATACTTTCGAGGAGCGGGGTGTCGTTCTTGCCCGTGTTCCGCAAATAGACCGTCCACTCGACCACCGGGAAGTCGGAATACTCGACCGATGTGCAACGAGCCGCCAGGCCGGTCTTCGGATCGGTATACGTTAGCGTATGCTGCGTCCGCTGGTCGTCGAGCGGACGACTCGCCCGCGTCAGTTCCCACGTGCCCAGTCCCTCGGCCGAGGGCTTGCCGTCGTAGGTGAAGGAGAAGAAGGGCCCCGCGGCCTTCGCCTCCTGGGCGCCCTCGAACGTCGCCGCCACCCACCGCCGGGCTTCGGCCATCTCGCCGGACGTCGGCGCAGCGGCCCGCGCGAATCGCGGCGACAGGAGCCACGGCACTATGGCGATGCCAAGCAGAAGTCCCGTCTTCATGGGCGGCTCCGCGAACTCGTGGAAGGCGCCTCGTGGCACCGCCGCGGCGGCGATGCCCGCGGCCTTCCGGGGGAGTGTAGTCTAGCGAACTGTCCAGACGCTGGCGACGGCAAAACACCTCGATGCGCCACACGGGTGTGGCTGCGGGGCCGGACCGGCCCGCACCGGTCCACCTTCCCAAGGATCCGGTCTGGAAGAAGGTTCGCGACGGATTCCCCGGTACGGGTGATCAATCCGTAGGTGCGGCGGGGCTTGGCGATGCTCAGGTTGCGGACTTCGCCGAGCATGGTGGTGTTGGCCCGACCGTCTTCGCTGACTGCTGTGATGAGCGATGCCGGACCTGGGTACACGGGTCGGAAGGCCTGGCGACACTGCTCCTGGTGCGGCAACGATACCAAACAGAATCTGGGTTTTCATAGGTCACCGCTTACGAGGCTTTCTTCTTGTAGGTGATCAACGCCGAGGCCGGACGCGCCTTGATCGTGATCTTCAGACCATCGTCCATGAGTCGGCGTCCGGTCATGCTTGCCGTACCGGCCACGTCGAGATCGGTGAGAGTGTAAGTGGCGCGCGGCTCAAGGCCGCGGAGCTTGACCTGCATCAACTCGTCGGCGCTGTCTTGACGGCGGAACAACTGCACCATCCCCTCACCCAGGTCGGAGCGATCGAACTGCCAGCCGGCCCATGCCTTGGTATCCAGGCTGTAGGGCGTTAATGGATAGTAATCCCCGAAAATGTAGGGACGCACAGCGAGATATTCTTTCATGAGGCGGCGCAGGAGGTCCAGATCGACCGACGACCATCGCTTGGCCACGTCTGTGATCCAAGTGGGCGGCGGCAGCCCCTCGTCCGGCCAGCCAACCAACAGCGCTGGGCAATAGGCGCTCCGGAAGGAGTAGGCTGACAACTGAGACACGAGAACGGCCCCGCCGTGCAGGGGCACCCAGGGGAACATCCCCTGGTTGAACGCTTGGACCGCTAGCGGATAGTCGGGGGAGGCCGGGATGTCGCTGCGATGCAAGGCAATGCTGCGGCTGATGGTCTCCAACTCGACTCTCCTGGCGCCGGTGGCGCAGTTATCGATCATCAGGTTCGGATTCTTCTTGAGCAGCCCGTCCCAGAATTCGTAGAAGCCTTCCATGTACCGGATCTGGCTGATCCCTAACCGATCAGGTCCGGAGTCGGCCGGCCATCCTGCGGTGCCGTCCTGCCGGAAGATGTCAACCCCGAAGTCGGAGATGATCTTGGAGAAGTAGTCGATCGCGAAGCGGTTGGTCTCGGGATTGCCGTGATCCAGGGCGTAGAACTTCCGACCGGGATAGGCCTTGTCGGTGAAGGGCGCCCCCAGGAATTCGGGGTGATCCTTGCCCAGGCCAACCTCCGGGTTCAGGCTGTGGGGTACGAACCAGAGGAGGTACTTCATGCCCCGCTGGTGGGCGGCATCTGAGATCGGCCGCATTCCGTCGGGGAACAGAGTCTTGTTGGGGGTCTGCTGGGACTGGTGGGCGAACCATCCTTTGCTCATGTCCGTCCAGGCGGCGTCCATCCAGTAGCATTCCATAGGAATATCGTGGTCACCCCACCAGGAGAGTTGCTGGATGTGATGGTGGGCGTCCATGATATTGCTCCAGTTGGCGTCGGCGGTCAGCCCGGCGAACGGCTTCCCGCCGGGCCGGGGAGAGTAGTGGGCCAGGATCAGGCGTCGCCAGACGTTATGCGCGTCGGCTCGATCGCCCTTCCAGAAAAGCACCAGTACACGCGGGCTGCGGATCCGCTCGCCGGGATGCAGGAAGAGGTGCGTCGTATCCATTTTGGCGCGAACGCGCGCCGCGCGCGCCCCGTCGCGCTGGAAGGTGGCGATCCAGGGGCCGGACCACCCCAGCGCGGCGATCAGGCCCTGCTGCTCATACTCGAGGTTGAACATCGGCATCGCTTCAACGGAAGGACTGCCACTGGGCGATCCCATGGAGGTAGGCCCCCCATGCGAATGCACCACGAGATCGCCGGTCGGGGGGATGGTGCCTGTGACCGGGGCGAAGTCGGAGGACTTCGCGTCGCTGCCTCGGATGTGGTGCACTGTGAACTCGCCGGCGCCCGCGCGCATGAGTCGAGTGTCCAGGGCGTACAGCTCCTCCAGGATCGGGGTGTCCTTCCGGCCCGTGTTCTTGACGTAGAGAATCCACTCCACGGCAGGGAAGACGCGGTACTCGATGCCGACGCAACTGAGTTCGAGGCCGGTCTTCGGATCGGTCCAGGTGAGCGCGTGCTGCGTGCGAGCGCCGTCGAGTCTCATGGTCTCCATCTTCTTCGGCCAAGCAGAGAGCAACTCGGTGGAGGCCTGTCCGCCGTAAACAAACGAGAACGGAAGCTGCAGCTTGGGACCCAGCAAGCTCTGCTGGAGCCAGTGGTCCCTCTGCTGCATTGGCCCCTCTTCACCCCCTGCGGCTGTCTGGCCGCAGCCCGCCACGAGCATGATCCCAACGATGACCGAGGCGAAGCACGGCAAGGCTTGTCTCCGATTGTACCTGTTCATCACCTTCCTCTTCTTTCGTATAACCACGCGTAGAGTTGAGTTGCCGAAATGTTGATGTACGTCTTAAGCGACAATGGCGCAATTGAGCTTCTGGCGGAAGTGAGGGCTTTTCGGTCCGGTTCGGCTCCCTCGGTCCGGGCAATCCGTAGTTTTGATGCTGGCGAAGGGCCAGCGTCTTCTCGTTAAGTTTCAGGCGACGGTTCAAGATGCGTTCCCGTCGGCCATAGTATACATCGTCCGGCGTGACGTTGCCAAGGGCCTCGTGGTTGCTTTCGGTTGGAAACAAGCCCGTGATGACGTTCGTCGTCTCGCCAAACCGCACGAGTTGCCGTCGCTGGATCTCTGGAGCCGGGAGTTCTTTCTGGTCTAACAGCCCGTTGAAAAAGTCGGTTTGCCGCGTCGTCACATGTTGACATGGCCGAGGGCTGGCGCTAATCTGGCCGCGGTCAAGGAGGACGACGCGATGGCGATGGGCAAGCGGCAGGCGGGGCGGCAGGAAGACCTGTGGATCGTGGCGGCGGAGTTGCCCCAGGGGCCGGGCCATCCGTTCTACCGGCGGCTGAATCAACTCTTGGCCGCGCACGGCTTCGACGCATTCGCCGAAGGGCTCTGCCAGAAGTTCTATCACGACTCGCTGGGCCGGCCGGGCATTCCGCCGGGGGGGTACTTC
>JAPLML010000133.1 GCA_026387055.1 Planctomycetota bacterium
GGTGCGGGTGAGCCTGACGCGCGAGACCGACAGCCTGAAGGACAAGCTGAGCGGTCTTGTCACGGCCTACAACAACGTGGTCGACTTCGCCCACCAGAAGACCGCCTACGATCAGGCCACGAAGACCGGCGGCGTCTTGATGGGCGAGTACACGGTCACCAACGTTCTCTACCAGCTTCGGGCGCCGCTGATCGAAGGGGTCGCCGGCTTTCTCGACGGCGCCGACGCCTACACGCTGGCCGCCCAGGTCGGCCTGAGCGTCGACCAGGACGGCAAACTCCAGCTCGATGAGACGGTCCTCGACGAGGCGCTGGCGGAAAACTACCTCGGCGTCTTGTCCCTGCTGGGGGCGCGCCACACCGGCGCCTCCGACAGCGAGAACCTGCGGTTCTATGGCGCCCGCGACTCAACGACGCCCGGCACGTACGACGTCAAGGCCACGTTCACCGACGGCACGCTGACGGAGGCGTGGATCAAGGCCGCCGGCGAGCCGGAGTCCGCCTGGCGGGCCGCCACGGTCGACGGCAACCTCATCCTCGGCGCCAACGGCGAGGCCGAGCAGGGCCTCCAGGTCACGGGGTCCTACACGGGCTCCGGCACGGTGCAGGCCCAGGTTCGCGCCCGGCAGGGCGTCGGCGGCAGCCTCTACGACACCATCGACAAGGCCCTTGAGGACGCCATCGACCTGACGCAGGCGCGCTACGCCGACGAGGCCAAACTCCTCGAAGACAACATCGAGCGCGAACAGGACCGCCTGGACCGGATGGAGCAGCAGTTGACCGCCCAGTTCGCCAGGCTCGAACAAACCTTGACGATGCTCCAGGCCCAGCGAGAGGCCCTGACGCAGCAGATGCAGCAGACGTCTACTCAGTAGAAGATGGGGGAGGGTAATGGACGCTATCCGCACCTATCAGGCGAATGCGATCACCACCCAGTCGCGCGGGCGGCTGATCGTGCTCTTATATGAAGGGGCCATCAAGTTCCTCCGGCAGGCCCAGAAGGAGCTCGAGGCCGGCAACATGGCCGCCAAGGGTGAATATATCAATAAGGCTGTCGCGATCCTGCACGAGCTCGACGCCTGCCTGGACCTCGATGCCGGCGGCGAAATCGCCAGGAACCTCCGCAAGCTCTACCACTTCATGATCCAGCACCTGAACGACGCGAACATCCACCGCGACCCCCAGCGCATTCAGAGCGTCATCAACTGCCTCACCGACCTCAACGAGGGCTGGAAAGTCGCTGTTGCCTGACCGCCTCGCGCCGGATCGCCCCTTGGCGAGTGCGAGCTGTTCGAGCGGCTCTGCCGAGGTTTTGTGGCAAGCCCTGTTCGTCCAGGGTGGCACGGTCACGCGCCGTTGCGTGACCGTGCTTGCTCCCCCACATGACCATGCACGGCCACGCAACGGCGCGTAGCCGTGCCACCCTCGCCACAAACATGAGGTGCGCTCCGGTTCGGGCCCGCGTCGGAAGCAGCGGGCGACGCGCCTTTCGAGATCCCCCGCCGCTCCCGCGGCGATTGAGGGTGACAGGCCGCGGCTTTCCGTTTGACTTCCCCCTGTCCGACTACATAATCCTGGCGGAGTACTTCAGGCTGGACCCGGGATACTTCTTCTAACTCCGTGGGTCGTTGTAGCGGCTTCACCTTGCTCATAAAAGTGCGTCACACTTGTTCGCGTGAGTGCAGGTGGGTAGCGCGGTGGGCAAGACTGCCCGCCGCGCTTACCTTACCGACAATTTCAATTGTGATGGACCAATAGGAGCCTCGCCATGCCGAAGCGCCAACCGACGTCCGATGGCCGGAGCCGCGGCATCACGCGCCGCACGGTCCTTCGCGGCGCGGCGGCCGCCGCGTTCACCGTGGTCTCGAGGAACGTCCTGGGCGGTCCCGGCGCGACCCCGCCCAGCGGCAAGCTCAACCTCGCCTGCATCGGCGCGGGTGGCCGCGGGGCCGAGGACTTGAGCGAACTCAAGGACCAGCATATCGTCGCCCTGTGCGACGTGGACGGGCGCCGCGCGGCCGCCACCTTCCAGCGTTTCCCCGACGCCAAGAAGTACCGCGACTTCCGCGAGATGCTCGAGAAGGAGGGCGGGGGCATCGACGCCGTGGTCGTCGCCACGCCCGATCACACCCACGCCGTGGCCGCCATGGCCGCCATCAGGAAGGGCAAGCACGTCTACTGCGAGAAGCCGCTCACCCGCACGGTGTTCGAGGCCCGGGCGCTCGCCAAGGCGGCCCGCGAGGCCAAGGTCGCCACGCAGATGGGCAACCAGGGCATGGCGTTCGAGGGCAACCGCCTCATCAATGAGTGGCTGGCCGACGGCGCCATTGGCGCCGTGCGCGAGGCCCACGTGTGGTCCGACCGGCCCACGCACCTCGGCAAGAAGGAGCTCTACTGGGCCCAGGGCATCGAGCGGCCGAAGGACGCGCCGCCTGTGCCCGACACGCTCGCCTGGGATCTCTGGCTCGGTCCCGCGCCCGAGCGGCCGTATCACCCGGCGTACGTTCCGTTCGCGTGGCGCGGCTGGTGGGATTTCGGCTCCGGCGGACTTGGAGATATGGGCATCCACAACCTGGCGCCGGTGTTCTCGGCCCTGAAGCTGGGCCCGCCCGCCGGCGTGTGCGCCAGCTCCACGCCGGTCTTCGAGGAGACCCTGCCGGTGGCGTGCGTGGTGCACTACGAGTTCCCGGCCCTCGGCGACAGGCCGGCGGTCAAGGTCCACTGGTACGACGGGGGCCTGCTGCCGCCGCGGCCGGAGGAACTCGAAGATGGCCGCGAGCTCAACCGCGAGGACGGCATCCTCCTGGTCGGCGACAAGGGCAAGATGCTGGTCGACGGATGGGGCGGCGAGAGCCCGCGCCTCATCCCCGAGTCGGCGATGAAGGCGTACAAGCGGCCGCCCAAGACGCTGCCGCGCTCCGTCGGACACCACCGCGAGTGGATCGAGACCTGCAAGGGCGGTCCCCCGCCGCGCTCCAACTTCGCCGACTTCGCCGGCCCCCTGACCGAGGCCGTCCTCCTCGGCACCGTCTCCGTCCGCCTCGGCGGCCGGAAGCTCCTCTGGGACAGCGCCGCCCTGAAGGTGACGAACCTCCCCGAGGCCAACCCGCTCCTGCACTACACGTATCGGCCGGGCTGGACGTTGTGACCTTCCTGTCGAGCCTCACCCCGCGCCGCGGGACCGCCGCGTGAGAGCCGGATTCGGGCCAGACCAGCGCCCCTCCGCCGACTTCCTGCCGTTCACCCGTGAACAAATCAGTCGCCTGTGTCAACAGCCACGAATGCCTGTATTGCTTTGGGCAATTGGCGCAAGTCTGCCTTGGCCAAGAGCGTCTTATCTTTCTTCGTCATCAGCGGCATCACAGTGTCCCGCATGTACTGCATGCACTGCGGGAAATCCAAGTTGGGCATTCCTGCCAAATGAGCAAGCCAGTCCTCCCGGAAGCCAACCGATTCGTCCCCCCCAACAAGCAGATACAGAACCCCGTTCACCCTCTTAAACTGAATGTCCTTCTTTGCAGTTGCCATATCGCCTCCATAGGACATCTGCAAGGGCACGCCCGGCCGCCCCCGAAAATGAAATTGGGTCCATTGGGCACACTAACCGGACTTGCTGAGTGTGTGGGAAGCATCCCCAGACTCAAGGGGCTCAGCAGGAGTCTTGAGGAATCTGTAGTATGCCTCCAAGTCCCATTTCGTCATCTGGTAATCGCCCCAAAGGCCCATTGGGAAGAATGCCACCAGAACGACCCAAAACCACAGACTGACGTGCGCAAGGGAGAAGCTCTCGGGGAAGGCCGTGGCCATGAAGACCGCATTCAAGAGCGTAGCCCAGAAGCAGCAGTAGAAGAAGTGACAGCCGGCATTCCCTTCGTCGAGAACGGACTGGGTCGATTTCTCAGGCGTGTTTTCGCAATGACTTCGGCGGCGCCACTGGGCGAACGCCAGATCGTGCGCGGTTGGCCTGGGGGATCGCGCAGATTTCTTGGTGACTAACCGCACCATGCACCGCCGAATGCATTCATAGAAGACCAAACGATGGGCAAAATGCACCACGAAGCCGAGTGCGACAAGGTATGCGAGAACGCACCAGGCGGTGAGCCCGGGCGTGGTGGATCCGGCCTCCTCTAGGGCTTTCTTGAGTATGTCATGGTTGCGATCGAACAACCATACTAAGATCACGCCAACTATTGGCGGAGCCGGAAAGCGTAGAATCACAATCAACTCACGAGCAAGCTTTGAAAGGTCCATGAATTTTCCCCCTACTCAGTGAAAGCAATTTCCATTCCCCCTTCCTGGCCGCCCAATGCGCCGGCTCAACCGGATACGATGCGAACCCGGCGCGAGCACGCTGAGGCGGGCCATGTCTGAAGGCTCCCGCCGGGGCGAAGGCAGGTCAAGAGAAATCAAGATGGGTTCCTACGGCTGGCGCACCTCATGTTTGTGGCGAGGGTGGCACGGCCACGCGCCGTTGCGTGGCCGTGCATGGTCATGTGGGGGAGCAAGCACGGTCACGCAAAGGCGCGTGGCCGTGCCACCCTGGACGAACAGGGCTTGCCACAAAATCTCGGCACACCCCCGCAGCGGGCTCGGCCGATAAATGCTTGGCAATCCGGCGCACGCGAGGTATGCTCCGAGCAGTCGAGAACCATCTTGATGCATCAGGCGGGCCGTGCTTCGCGAACCTGGCGGGGGACGTTGCCGCCATAACCCCAGAAATGGAAGGAGACTGCCATGATGTGGAAGCCTACCCGAAGGGAGTTTCTGCAAGCGGCCGCGGCCGGCGGCGCGATGTGTTTCCTGGCCCCCGGCTGCGGGATGCAGGCGGTGCCGGCCAGGCGGGCCGACATCCTCAGCCCCGGCTGCCGCAAGTCCAAGGTCCAGGTGGCGAAGCTCTACCTGGGCAGGCCCGGCGCCCACTGGCCCACGCCCACGCTCGACCTCAAGACCGAGATGGCGGCGTACGAGGCCGAGTTCGCCCGCCTGCACAAGGACGTGGCCGACGTGGAATGGGTGGTCAACGAGCTCGTGACCACGCAGGAGCAGGTTGCCGCACTCAAGGACAAATTGGCAAACGTGGATGGCATCCTGGCCATCCACCTGTCGATGGGCGTCGTGCCGATGCTGCGCGACGTCCTGGCCGTCGGGCGGCCCACCATGCTCTACGCGGCGCCTTACTCGGGGCACGAGTGGACGAGTTTCGGCGCCCTCCGGAAGCAGAAGGAAGGGGCGCTCCTGGAGTGCCTGCTCACGAGCGACCCTGACCAGTTGGCCGTGGCCATCCGCCCCTTCCGCGCGATCCACCACGCGAGGGAGGCGAAGATCCTGGACGTGACCACGCGGAACTTCGACGCCTACGCCGCCTCCATGAAGCAGAAGTTCGGCACCGAGATCGCGAAGATCGACCGCCAGCGCGTGCTGGACCTCTACAAGGCCGTGCCCGACGCCGCCGCTGCCGCCGAAGCCGATCGCTGGATCAGGGGGGCCGAGAAGGTCATCGAGCCCGCCACAGACGAGATCGTGAAGTCCTGCAAGCTGGCCCTCGCGTTCGAGAAGCTCCTGGACGAGGAGAACGCCACGCTCATCACGGTCGACTGCTACGGCAGCATGTGGCGGCAGCTTCCCGCGTACCCGTGCATCGGCCACGCCCGCCTGAACGGCATGGGCCTGGGCGGCATGTGCGAGTCGGACCTGCCGTCGTCGATGACGCAGATCATCCTCCAGGGCCTGAGCGGCAAGCCGGGCTTCGTGACCGACCCGACGATGGACGTCTCGGCCCAGAGCATCGTCCTGGCGCACTGCATGGGCACGCCGCGGATGGACGGGCCGGATAATCCCCCCGCGCCGTACCGGCTGCGGACCATCATGGAGCGCCAGGAGGGGGCCGTGTGCCAGGTCCGGATGCGCATCGGCCAGAAGGTGACGCAGGCGGAGCTGATCGGCTCGGACCTCATCATCTTCTTCACGGGCTCTATTCTCGACACGCCGGACCTGCCGCGCGGCTGCCGCACCAAGATCAAGGTCAAGGTCGACGGCGACGCCGAGAAGCTCTGGCAGAACTGGTCTCACGGCCTCCACCGCGTGACCTGCTACGGCGACCTCAAGGAAGACCTGGCCCGCTTCTGCCGGTTCAAGGGCATCCAGTTGACCAACGAGGCGACGTAGGGCGCGGGCGCGGCGCCGGTACGGCGATTGCCGTTCGAGCCCGCCGCGGGAGCGGCGGGAGATGTTAATGACCGCCAGTCTCGAACTGCGGATTGCGGATTTCCGGAGAATTCGGGAAGCGTCATTGATCTGCGGCGGATGAAAAAGGCGCTGACGCCTTCTCGCGCGCAGGCTCCTTCAGGAGCCTTACCCCGCGAAGCGAGGATAGTGGAGACGTTGCGGCGTGGGAGGTGGACGGCCTTCGGACAAGGAAAGGAGCCTGCGATGAGAAGGAATCTGGCACGTGGATGTCTGGCGGGGCTGATGGTCGGGGCGCTCGTGATGGCGGCGGGGTGTGCCCAGCCGCAAGGTCCCTCGGCGGACGCTCCGGCGGCGAAGCCCGCGGATGGATGGACGGTTGTTTATACCGCAGATTTCAAGGCGGCCGGCAAACTGCCGGCCGGGTGGGAGGTCCCCGCGGGCGAGGCCAACATCGAGGGCGGCGCCCTCGTGCTCAAGGCCCCCGCGGACCAGGAGGGCCAGGTGGTGCTCCTGGAGCCCCGGACGCCCGGCAGCGTGCGCCTCGAATGCGTCGCCTCGCTGAAGGGCGACCCGCTCTCCGACATCAGCCCGTTCCTCAACGCCGACACGTCGGGATATGGCTCGGCGTACCTCTTCCAGTTCGGCGGCAAGGGCAACACGGTGAACGACCTCTGCCGCTACAACGATCACATCGCCGCCACGGAGAAGGACAAGCCGCTCATCAAGGCCGGCCAGAAGTACCGGATCCTGGCGGAGAACGACGGCGGCCGTCTGCGGCTGGTCATCGACGGCCAGGAGGTCTTCCGCTACACCGACCCCGAGCCGCTGAAGGGCCAGGGGCACGACCGCGTCGGCTTCTACACCTGGGGCTGCACGCTCGCGGTCGAGAAACTGACCGTCTCGGCGAAGCCCGCCGCAGGCGCGGGCAAGTAGGGTCGATGGGCGTTCAGCGGAGGGTTCCGAAATGCCCGAATCGGTCTATGTCTTCAAGGTAGCGCTGAGTGGGTCCAAGGATATCTGGCGGCGGATCGCCATGCGGCCCGCGCAAACGCTCGACGATCTGCACGAGGCCATCTTCACGGCCTTCGACCGCTACGACGAACACCTGTACTCGTTCTTCTTCCCCAAGCGGCGAACCACCAGTACGCGGGCCATCTATGATTCCCCGGAGTATACCCATCCCGATGCCGCCGAGGAACCCGATCCCTTCTCCGACAAGCCGGTGGGGAACGCGGCCAGGACGAAACTCTCCGCCCTGGGCCTTGTCGCCCACAGGAAGTTCGTGTACCTCTTCGACTTCGGCGATGAGTGGTGGCACGACATCACGGTCGAGCAGACCGCCGCCCCGTGCAAGCCGGGCAAGTACCCTCGCGTCCTGGAGAAACACGGCGACTCGCCCCCGCAATATCCAGACATTGAATGATAAGGATAGCCTGGCGCACCGAAGAGAATGATGCTGCTTCCCCCTCTGACGGTTGCGGCGGCTGTCCGGCGCGACGATGCTTCACAGGGATGCCGACAAGTTCGTGCGCGGCGGGGCTCCCGAACCACCGCCCGCCTTGGGCAGGTCCACGGGCCTGGGAACGCACTCACGCGGCGGGTCAGGAGACCCGCCGCGCAAACGGGCGTTGCAGTGCTACCGGGGCCCCTTGTAGATTTGCTTGCCGCCGAGCCATGTCTCGCGGACCCTGGCGTCCTTCACCTCGTCGAGGGGGCACGTGAGAATGTCGCGGTCCAGGATGATGAAGTCCGCCAGCTTCCCCGCCTCCAGCGATCCCTTCTCGCGCTCCTCGAAGGTCAGGTACGCGTTGTTGATCGTGTACAGCCGGATGGCCTCTTCGCGCGTCAGGCGCTGCTCCGGGTGCAGCGGCTTCTCGGTCCAGCGCGGCTGGCGCGCGAGCACGATCCACATGCCCAGGAAGGGGTTGTACGGGTTGATCGAGCGCAGGCTGCCGAGTTTCTGCATGTGGTCCGACCCGCCGCCGGCCGCCACGCCGCGGTCGAACAGCGTCCGGTACGGATGGAAATACGTCAGTCGCTTGTCGCCGAACTGCTTGAGCAGCGTCGCGCCGTCCAGGTAGAGCCACGCGGGCTGGAGGTCGGCCACGATGCCGATCGCCCGCATCTTCTCGATGGCCTCGGCGCTCATGAAACTCGAGTGCGAGATGCACGGCCGCCGGTCGCGGACGGGCAGCTCCCGGTTGACCGCCTCGTACGCGTCGATGAGGGCGTGGACCGCGCCGTCGCCCTGGCAGTGGGCCGTCGGCTGGAGATCGTTCTGGAGCGCCCACCGGGCGATCTTCCGCAGCCGCTCCGGCGGGATGAACAGAAGCCCTCGGTACTCCGGATCGGCGATGCCGTAGATGCGGCTCAGCCCCCACGGCTCGCGCAGGTACGCGCTGCCGGTCAACATGCCGCCGTCCAGGTAGACCTTGAGGCCCCGCAGCCAGAGCCTGTTGTCGTACGCGTGCAGCGGATGGCGCGCGGCCTTCAGGATGGCGGCCTCGACCTTCTCCAGCGGCGCCTGGGCGTCCACGTAATAGGTCAGGAAGACGCGGCACGTCAGCTCGCCCGTGTCCTTGAGTTGCTGGTAAAGGGCGATGGTGTCGTCGGTGGCGCCGCGGTCCGTGACGCCGGTGATGCCCGCTTCGTTGTAGGCGGCGAGCAGGGCCTTCAGGCGGTCGTAGCGGTCCGCGGCGGTGGGCGCCTTGGCGCTCGACGTGTGCTTGACGAAGCGGGAGCAGTTGCGCAGGATGCCCGTCGGCTCGCCCGTTGCGGGGTCGCGCTCGATGTAGCCCGCCTGCCCGTCCGTGACCTTGAAGGCCTTGTCGATGCCGCTCGCCTCGAGCGCCAGCGAGTTCAGCGCCGCATCGGGCCCGGTCCGGAAGGCCACGGGGTGGTCCGGCGCCGCCGCGTCGAGTTCCTGCCGCGTCGGAAACCGCTGGTCGCGCAGGCGCGTGATGAACACCTGCTGGACGCCGATCCACTGGCCGGGCGCCAGGACCTTCGCCCGCGACCTGATGTACGCCAGGACGTCGGCCACCGTCTCCATCTCGGGCACCGGGTGGTCGAACTCGTACATGGCGGCGTCGGGCGGATGGGCGTGGGAGTCGATCAGCCCCGGCAGGACGAGCCGGCCTCCGAGATCGACCTGCG
>JAPLML010000601.1 GCA_026387055.1 Planctomycetota bacterium
CAAGTGGAGCGACGGCAAGCCCGTGACCGGCGCCGATCTCGCGTGGTCTTGGCGTCGGGTGCTCGACCCCGCCACCGCCGCCGAGTACGCCTACATGCTGTACCCCATCCGCGGCGCCAAAGCCTATTACGACGAGATGCAGAAGACGGGAGGGAAGGGCGACTGGTCGAAGGTGGGCGTCCGCGTCGAGGACCCCCGGCGGCTCGTCGTCGAATTGGAGCAGCCCTGCGCCTACTTCCTGGACCTCACGGCCTTCTCAACGTACCTTCCCGTGAGGGCCGACGGCATCGAGCAGCACGGCGACCGGTGGATCTTCCCGCCGAACCTCATCTCGAACGGGCCGTACCGGCTGGCCGAGTGGCGGTTCCGCAGCCGCATGCGGTGGGAGAAGAACCCGCACTACTGGAACGCCGCCGCCGTGCCCCTGGAACGCATCGAGCTGCGCGCGTTCGAAGACTCCAACACCGCCCTCCAGGCGTACGAGACGGAGGCGGTGGACCTGACCGCGGCGGTGCCGGGCCTGGCGATCGAGCCGCTCCTGGAGGAGCGGAACGCGGGCAAGCGGTCGGACGTCCTTTATGCGGTGAACTTCGGCACGTATTTCTATCGGTTCAACTGTACGACGCCGCCGCTGACCGACGCGCGCGTGCGTCGGGCGTTGGCGCTGGTGATCGACCGGCAGGCGATCATCGAGAGGGCGGCCCGGGGGGGCCAGCAGCCGGCGTTTGTGCTCGTGCCGCCGGGCGTGGCGGGCTACGTGTCGCCGCCCGGGTTCGTGGAGGACGTGGAGGCCGCCAAGCGCCTTCTGGCCGAGGCGGGGTACCCCGGGGGCCGGGGGCTCCCCGAGCTGGCCGTCCTGATCAACAAGAGCGTCGACCACGTCCGCGTGGCCGAGATGCTCCAGCAGCAGTGGCGCGACCGGCTCGGCATCCGCGTGCGGATCGAGCAGGTGGAGTGGAAGGTCTTTCTCGACACCGTGCAGCGCCTGGAGTACCAGGTCGCCCGCGGAAGCTGGTACGGCGACTATATCGACCCTAACACGTTCCTGGATATGTTCGTGACGGGCGGAGGGAACAACCAGACGGGCTGGTCGAGTGCGGCGTACGACGCCCTCATCGCCCGCGCCGCCCGCGAGACCGACCCGAAGGCCCGCCTCAAGACCTTCGCCGAGGCTGAGACGATCCTGCTGCGCGAGGCGCCCATCTTCCCCATCTACGTTTACACCACGACCATGCTCGCGCGGCCTGGCCTGGCGGGCGTCGAGGCGAACCTGATGAACCGGATCGATTTTGCGGCGCTGCGGTGGACGTCAGGGAAGGGAAGGTAGCCGGTCGGCGGCAAGCACGGCCGGACAAGCCGGCCGTGGCACGCGCTCGCCAGGCACGAGAGGAGAAGGCGCCATGACCTTGCTCCACGACTACCAGAGCGGGACGGCGTACCGCCGCGGGGCGATGCCCGCCAAGGACCCGCACTGGCGGCGGGCGGTCCCGCCGCAGAAGTCGTACGGCGCCGGCGATGCGGCTCGCCTGGCGCTTCGACTTCCGCGCGAGTTGCCCCCCGCCGATCTCTGGCAGGCCCTTCGCGCCCGCCGGAGCGTCCGCGATTTCCTGGCCGAGCCGCTGCCGCAGGAATCGCTGGCCCTGCTCCTGTGGGCGGCGCAGGGGATCACCCGGCGGGGCGCCGTGCCGCTGCGCACGGCCCCGTCGGCCGGAGCGCTCTATCCCGTGGAAACCTACGTGGTCGCGGCGCGGGTGGAGGGCCTGCGGCCAGGCGTCTATCATTGGGAGTTGCCGGAGGAACGGCTCGCCCTCGTGTCGGCCCGCGACAACGTGGCGGCCGCAGGCTGCGGGGCGTGCCTCGGCCAGGAGATGGTGCTCGAGGCGCCGGCGACGTTCATCTGGTCGGCCGTCTGGGCCCGCAGCGCCGAGAAATACGGCGACCGGGCCCTGCGGTATGCGTATCTCGACGCGGGCCACCTGGCCGAGAATCTCCACCTGGCCGCCACGAGCCTTGGCCTTGGCGCGTGCATGATCGGCGCGTTCTTCGATGACGCCATGAACTCGCTCGTAGGCGTGGACGGACAGGAGGAGGCCGTCATCTACGCCGCCTGCGTCGGCAAGCCGCGGACGCAATGACGCTTCGTGAACGGCATCGCTGGGGACGTGATCTTAAGTGAGCAAACCTGCCCAACCGCGTGTGGTGGTGAGCCAGTGCCTGGGATTTGCCGCGTGTCGATACGACGGCACGATGGCCCCCGACGAATTCGTCGAGGGCCTGAAAGGCCGTGTGACGTTCCGCCCTGTCTGTCCGGAGATGGAAATCGGTCTTGGATGTCCACGCGATCCGATCCGCATCGTGCTCGTGCAGGGGAAGCGGCGCCTCGTGCAGCCGTTGACCGGAAAGGACCTGAGCGCGCGGATGCGACGGTTCGCGCAGACCTTTCTGGGCTCGCTCGGCGGGGTCGACGGATTTATCCTGAAGGCCCGGTCGCCCTCCTGCGGCATCCGGGATACCAAGGTCTTCGGCGGGCCTGACGACAAGACGCCCCTTGCCTTCGGCCGCGGGCTCTTCGGGGAAGCCGTACTCGCGCGGTTCCCCGATCTACCCGTCGAAGACGAAGTCGGAGTGAGCGACCGCGCGACGGGCGTGGAGTTTCTGGCAAGACTCTTTGCCTGCCGGCAGGCGTAGGCCGGCTGAACCAAGCGGTGGATGCTGCGCGGTGGGCAGTCGTACGTGGTTAGCGTCATACCAGATTGCCGGGTGGCACGGCCACGCGCTGTTGCGTGGCCGTGCATGGTCATGTGGGGGGCAAGCACGGTCACGCAACAGCGCGTGACCGTGCCACCCACGCTAAACACGTACGGGCAGTCAGAGAGTGGGAGTCTGTCCCGACGCCAGGCGGCGGAGGCGGTCGATGAACGCCAGGCGCTCGGGCGTCAGGTCGCGCCGCACTTCATCGGTCGGCCGGTAGACCTCAATCATGAACGTGCCGCCGTAGCCGACCTCGGCCAGCGCCCGCGCCACGTCCTCGAAGGGAATGCTTCCCATGCCGGGGATGAGGTGATCGTCCTGCTTGCCGAAATTGTCGTGCAGGTGCACGCCCCCGAGGCGCGGGCCGAAGAGGCGGACCAGGCCGACGGGATCGCCCACGAGCATGGCGTGGCGCTGGCACCGCACGGCAAGACGACCATGTCGCCGCAGCTCCCGTGCCGATGGGATGAATGATGATGTCGCGGCACCCGAGGCGCCGGGCGAATTCCGCCTCGCCGCGCATGAGGTCGAGCGACGTCCATCGCCCCGCCGGGTCGGCCGAAGAAAGGTCGCACGGCGGTCCCGGCAGGTCATCCGCCTGAAAATAGCCGTGGAGGCTGTCGGCAACGAGGCCCGCCGCTTCAAGCGTCTCGCGGACCCGGCGGGCCGTGAGGCCTTGGACGTAATTGCGGTAGACCTGGACCCGCCCGACGCCGACCTGGTGGAGGAGGGCGATTTCGTCTCGCACGTCCCAGGCCTTGAAGTCCAGCGCAATGACGGCGCCGAGGGGCAGGTCGGGCATGGTCAGGTCGCACCGAGGCGTTTGCGGATGTAGTCGGCCCGCGCGACGTCGCGCTCGGTCTCCGAGAGCTCCGCGCCGCGCATCTTCTGGATATGGCCGGGCCGCGTCAGGAGAAACAGCTCGTTGATGGCGCCGATGTCCACGCCCTTCAGGCGCGCCATGTTCACGCCGAGCCTCGCGGCCGACAAGAGGGTCAGCGTCTCCTCGCTGGAGATCGTGCGGGCGTGGGTCAGGAGGCCCCAGGCACGGAAAATGCGATCATCGAGATACTTGGGGCTTTCGGTGGCCAGGACGTCGCGGGCCTGCCGCTCGTAGGCGAGGATCTGCGGGATGACGGCCCCGAGGGTCTTCAGGATGTCCGACTCGCTGCGGCCGAGGGAGGCCTGGTTCGAGATCTGGTAGATGTCGCCCGTGGCCTGCGTGCCCTCGCCGTACAGGCCCCGCACCGCCAGGCGCATCCGGGACACCGCGCGGAAAACCTTCTCGATCTGCTTCGTCAGCACGAGGCCCGGCAGGTGCAGCATGACGCTCGCGCGCATGCCGGTGCCCACGTTGGTGGGGCAGGCCGTCAGGTAGCCGAGCGTCGGCGAAAACGTGTAGGTGACCTGCTGTTCGATGCGGTCGTCGACCTCGTCGGCGTCGCGCCAGGTTTCGTCAAGCTGGAGCCCCGGCGAGTAGATCTGGAGGCGGATGTGGTCCTCCTCGTTGGCCATGATGGCGAGGCGCTGCGTCGGGTCGATGGCCACGCCGCGATGGCCGTCGCCGGCGGCGAGTTCGCGGCTGATGAGGTGCCGCTCCACGAGGCACCGGCGGTCGATCTCCGGCATGCCTTCCAGCTCAAACCAGGCCACGTCCTTGGGCGCGAGGGCCTTCAGGATCGCCTTCTGGAGCCACGCGTCGAGCTCTTCTCGCTGGTCGGGCTTGAGGCGCGAGGAGAACGGCCGCCCGGCCACGTTGCGCGCCAGGCGCACCCGCGTCGAGAGGATGATGTCGCACTGGGGACCGCCCGGTTGGAGCCAGGGACTCGGGCCCACGATCAGGTCATCGAGTTTCACCCGCGGTTTCCTTATCCCTGATGAGGTCCCGGAGGCGGGCCGCCTCTTCGTAATGCTCGGACTCGATGGCCTCCTGGAGCTGGCGGCGGAGCTGCATCAACTCCCGCTGGGCGTAGGAGTCGGCGCCGGCGCGGTGAGGAAGCTTGCCCACGTGCTGCGTGGCGCCGTGGACCTTCTCGAGCACCTCTTGGAGCGGCACCGCGAAGACTTCGTAATCGTGCGGGCAGCCCAGCCGGCCCTGGTTGCGGAACTCGGCATACGTGATGCCGCAGTCGGGGCACGTCAGCCCCGCTTCCTTGCCGGCCTCCTGGTGGGCCTCCAGCATGCCCGACAGGATGTCCTGGAGGTTGACCTGGGCCTTGATCGCCACGCCTTCCTCGCGCGCACAGTCTTCGCAGAGATGGCGCTCGC
>JAPLML010000672.1 GCA_026387055.1 Planctomycetota bacterium
CTTCAGGACGACCTCGGCCCCCTCCTTGTACCAGTTGTGCTCATTGAAGTACTTGTAGCCGCCGGCGATGCCGACCCGCTCGACGCAGTAGAGCCAGTACAGGTGCCGGTCGCCCTTGCCGGGGTTGTCCTTGGCGCTGAAGCGGTTGCCGAGCCAGGCCAGGGCCCGTTCCATGGCGTGCTCGGTGGGAGAGCCTCTCGTGTTGCTCTGTCCGCCGCGGCAGGGGCAGCCGCTGGCGGGCTCGAGGACGTCGGCGATGATAAAGAGCGAGGCCAGGCCGGCCGCCGTCATCGAGCCATAGGACTTGCCGTCCATCTGATACGCCCAGCCGCCGTCGCCCTCCTGCGCCTTGAGGTAAAGGGCGCGGGCCTTCAGGAGCGGGTCGGTCTTGAACTCGATGCCCACCAGGTTCGCCTCGCGCATGGCGAGGATCGGCCACTGGGTGACCGAGAAGTCGAAGTCGTTGCCGCCCTTGAGCTCGTAGCGCCAGCCGCCGTTGTGGGCCTGGCCGGCCTCCAGGCGCATGAGGTCCTCGAGCATCCTGGCCCGGACCAGGGCCCGCTTGTCGCCGAGCAACTTGTTATGGACATAGGAGAGGCCCATGATGCGGATGGGCACCGCGTAGCCCTGCCGGTTGTTGAAGCCGCGGTCGGCGTCGACCGTCAGCAGGTAGTCGAGGCCCTTGGACATGTGGTCGCGGTTCGGGTGCTCGCCCATGTAGGCGAGCGTCATGAAGGCCAGGGCCGACTTGCCGGCCATCATGCCCTGGTCGTTGCCGAACGAGCCGTTGGCGTTCTGCTGGCGGATCAGGTACTGGCGGCCGGCCTCGATGGCGCGGGTGACCTGCTCGTCGGTGACGTCGGCCCGGGCGAGCGGCGCCCCCAGGCTGCCGATGGCGGCCAGCCCGACGGCCAGGGCCACGGTCGTCGTCATCCAGCGCTTCATCTCCATCCCTTCGCCTCGAATGCGCCTGGGCGGCGCACACGGTAGGGGCACGGCATGCCGTGCCCCCACAGCCGGGTGGCATGCCCACGGCATCCGTTCCGTGGGCATGCGTACGTGTCTAGCGTGATACGAGATTGCCGGGTGGCACGGCCACGCGCCGTTGCGTGGCCGTGCACGGTCATCTGGGGAAGCACGCACGGTCACGCAACGGCGCCCGCCACGGCGGGCAGGCTGTGACCGTGCCACCCACGCCAAACACATACGGGCATGCCACCCCGCAACCAAAGAGCCACGGCGCACCAGGCTACTCCGCGGCCGGCCGGTCCGTGAGGTAAAGCACGATGTTCATGGCCACGGCCAGGGCGTCCTCATGCTGATAGCCGCGGCAGTTATAGGCGTCGTAGCCGGTGATGCTGAACAGGGCGTCAAAGGGGCTGTAGACGCCCACGAGTTTCCCGCCCTGGTAGATGCCGATCAGCTCGGCGTAAGCCCGTCCCAGGCGGGCCACCCGCAGGGCCCGGTGGAACTGGACGCCCGAGGTCAGGTTGTAGCCGACGCCCTTGGCCAGTTTGCCGCTGAGGAGTGGGCTGGTGGTCGGGAGGGGCTTCAGGTCCCATCCGGCATCGGCCGCGATCTTCTTGAGCGACGTATCGAAGGGCGTGGCGCCGGTGGCGGCCTCCACCCACAGGAACCCGCCCTTCGCGGTGTAGGCCTTGAGACCCTCGATCTCCGGCGGGGTGAGCGTCACGGCCCCCGAGCCCACCAGGTACGCCGCCTCTCGGTCGCCCAGGTCGGCCGGGGTCACGCCCTCTTCCTCGGCTTTCAGATTGACCGAGGCCTTCTGGGCCAGGACCTGCGTGAGCTTGCCGAAGGACTGGTAGTTGCGGTTGGTCATCCAGGCGGGGCTGGTGCCGTACTTCACGCGGGCCACGCGGAGGGTGTTCTTGTCGCCGCCCTTGACGGGGGTGTTGTAGCGGTCGGACTTCGGCTCTTCGCGGGTCGCGAGCTTCGACCGCAACGCGCCCCGGTCCGTCGCATAGGTGTACAGGTTGCGGCCAAACTGGAAGAGGTACTCGCGCCCGGTGACGGCCCGCGTCTGCCACGGGCAGGAGATGTCGTCCATCGAGTAGAAGAGGAACGTCCGCATGCCGTCGTCCAGGCCCAGGATCTCGGGCCGCTTGGTCAACTGGTGCGGGTCGACGAAGGACCCGTGATCGGGCCCGAGGGGCTTCAGCGTCCATTCGGGCCAGACTTCCTTGAAGAACTTCTCGGTGGCCCACTTCCGGACGCCGGGGTTGCCGCAGGAGGCCTCGAAGAGGATGGTGCCGCCGGTGTCGGTGAAGGCCCGCAGCTTCTTCTTGTCTTCGGGGCTGAAGTCCGGCGGCGACTCGGCCGTGATGTAGAGGATGGGGGCGTCGTGCAGCTCCTCGACCGGCGCCAGAAGGCTCACGATCTGCCAGTGGAACATCTGCTCCAGCTTCTGCTCCAGGTAGGTCGTCAGGTTGGCGACGTCGCGGCGGTGCATGTTCCAATCGCCCTTGAACTGGAGCTTGTTGTAGAGGATGGGGGCGCGGCCCTTGTAGAGGAAGAGGGTGGCGAAGCACGTATCGGGCAGGCCGCCCCAACTGCCGTTGCCCTGCTGCTCCCTGAGGAGGACCTCGGCGCCTTCCTTGTACCAGTTGCGCTTGCCGAAGTACTTGTACCCGGCGGAGATGCCGACGCGCTCCACGGCGTACATCCAGTAATACTTCCAGCTGCCTTCCCCGCCGGGGAACCGCGGGTTGCCGTCGGGCTTGAAGTGTTCCTCGTGCCATTTCAGGGCCATGTCCATGCGCCGCTCGAAGTCGCCCTTGGCCTTGTTGGAAACGCCGGCCCGGCACGGGCAGCCGCTCGCCAGGTCGAGGTTGTCCATCGTGATGAAGATGCTGGCCAGGCCCGCCGCCGTCATCGACCCGTAGCCGGGGGTCTTCCCGCCCATCCCGGCGTTGCCGGGATCCCCGTAGTTCCACGAGCCGTCCTGCTGCTGGTTCTTGAAATAGAGGTCCTGGGCGCGTTTCCAGACGAGATCGGGGATTTCGGCGCCCGCCAGCGCCGCCTCGCGCAGCGCCAGGATCGCCAACTGCGTGTTCGAGAAGTCGAAGCGTGCGCCGGCCGATTGCCCGGCCGCCTTGTAGTCCCATCCGCCGTGAACGCCCTGCATCTGGCACAGTTGCATGGCGTCCATCTTCATGGCCTTGTCGACCATCTCGTATTTCTGCGACGACTTGGCGAACTTGTTCCGGACGTGGGCATAGCCCATGATCCGCATGCTGATGGCGTACGTGTAATCCAGCGGTCGGGTCATGACGGCGTTGAGGGCCCGCTCCATGTGGTCCTTGTTGGGGTGCTCGTCCATGTAGGCGAGCGTGAAGAAGACCGTCTCACTATGGCCGTAGTTGCCGGTGGCGCCGGGCTGCCGCGCCTCCGGCCACCCGCCGTCGGCCCCTTGTTGGCCCAGGAGGCACTCCTTGGCTTTCTCGATCGCCTTCATCACCTCTTCGTCGGTGATGGCCAAAGCGGCCGGCGCGGCCGCTCCCACGAGAAAGCTGGCGGCCAGACTGAGCAAGACAATCCTCCGCATGACGCGTCCTTTCTACAAACGGTGCTTCCTATGGCCCTGAACCTACATCCACCCAGTACGTTATACGCCATGCTCCCCCGTGATGTCACGAAAAACTTGCCTGGCGCCGTAAGGCCTGAGTCGGGGGTGGCATGGCCACGCGCCTTTGCGTGGCCATGTTCCCGCGAACTTCGGGGCGCATGGCCACGCAACAGGTTTGGCGTGTGTCGCGGCAGGGTGCCG
>JAPLML010000555.1 GCA_026387055.1 Planctomycetota bacterium
TGGATGACGGCGCACGGCTACGAGGCGGTCGGCGACCAGCTCTGCCTGGCCGGTAAGAACTACCGCGCCCTCTTCGGGAAACGGGTGCTGGATTTCATCCGCAACGACAATGTCGGGTATTTCAAGTGGGACGGCATCCAGTTCTCCTGCTCGCAGCCCGACCACGGCCACGCCGTAGACATCTATTCGCGCCGGGCGTTGATGGAGACCGTGGCCGGCCTGAGCCGCGAGGCGCGCGCCGCCGACCCCGGCATGTTCCTCAACATCACGTCGGGCACCTGGCTCTCCCCCTGGTGGCTGCGCTTCGCCGACCAGATCTGGATGGGCGGCGAGGACTACGGCTGGTCCGATGTGCCGTCGCTCTCCCAGCGCGACGCGGCCATCACCTACCGCGACTCGGTGCTCTACGACGACTTCAGGGTCCAGGACCTGTGGTTCCCGCTCGCCAACCTGATGACGCACGGCATCATCAAGGGCCGCCTGGAGATGCTGGGCGGAGAGAACGAGCCGCTGGAAAAGTTCTCCGACGAGACGGTGACCTACGCCGCCCGCGGCGTCTCGATGTTCGAGCTGTACGTCTCGCCCGACCTTCTGAGCGAGGGCGAGTGGGCCGCCATCGCCGGCTCCCTGCGCTGGGCCCGCGACCGTTTCGGCATTCTGCGCCATACGGAGATGGTCGGCGGCGACCCGCGCCGCGGCCAAGCCTACGGCTACGTGCACGCCGACGGGGGGCGCGCCGTCGTGCTGGCGCGCAACCCGCTCATCGAGCCGCAGGCGCTGAAGGTCAGGCTGGACCCGGCGCTGGGCTTCGATGCCGGCACCGGGGGACTCGTGCTCGAGCGGGTCTACCCGACGCGGCGGGTTGATCCCCGGCTGCATGCGGCGGGGGATACGCTGGCCATTCCCCTGGACGGCTTCGAGACCGCCGTGTACGAGATCTATCCGCTCGCCGAGGCGACGCGGCCGCTGCCCGTGGGAGTGGATTTCTCCGGGCGGGTGAACGAGGACGGGTCGTACACGGCATTGTGCTACGGCGCGGATGCCGTTCCCGCGCTGCTGAACGACTGGCCGGGCCGGCCCACGGTCCTGCCTGCTCCCCAGGCCGCTGCGCCTGGCGGCATCGGCGCAGCGCGGCAGTTGGCCGTTGGCCGCGGCCGACTGGAATATGAGACCGACATGCCGGCGTCGGCCATCGAGCCGAGGCTGGCCGTGCTGCTGAAGCCCGATCCCGCCTGGGCCGGGGCCGAGCTGCCCAAGGTAGAGGCGCGCATCGACGGCCGCGCCGTCGCACCCGCCAGCGAGTCCCAGGAGGGCGCGTGGCGCTGGGCGGCACTGGCGCTGCCTGCCGGCCGCCACCGCGTGGAGCTGAGATTCAGGGCGGCGAAGGGCAAGCGCTGGAGCGGTGGTGCCGAAGGCTGGCTCATCGGCCGCGTGGCTTTTCCAGCCCTGGCCGTGACGTGGTCAGGCGAAAGAAAGGCCCTGGAGCCGCCCATGCCGCCGCGCCCCTGGCCCGCGGGCGAGTTCCGCCGCCAGCTGCGCATCGGCGAGGCCG
>JAPLML010000575.1 GCA_026387055.1 Planctomycetota bacterium
ATCAAGGACGCGGTCCCGGCCTTCAAGGCGATCCTGAAGGGCCGCCCGTCGCCGCAGGCGGTCGAGACCGACACGCCCGACCTCCTCATCGACCGCCACGTCGGCGGCGACGGCCAGGTCATCATGGTCCTCAACAGCCACCAGGAACTGCCCAACATCGCCGACACCGAGCGCTACATGGTCTGGAACTACGCCCCCTTCAAGGCCCGGTTCTCGCTGCCGGGCGTCAAGAAGGCGAGTGCGGTCTACGCGGTCGAGGGCGTCGACTGGAAGAAGACCGCCAAGGTCGACGCCGCCGCGCCCATCGAAGGCGACTTCGCCCCCGGCGAGATGAAGCTCTACGTGGTCGCCCCGCGCGAGCCCAGGGGCCTCGCGGCCAAGGCCGCCATCAAGGACCGGCGGCTGGCCGTGAGCGCGGAACTCAAGGGCCTCAAGATGCCCTGGCCCATCGAGATCACGGTGACCGGCCCCGATGGCAAGGACCTCTACCACGTCTGGCGTGCCACCGACGCCCGCGGCGAGTACGCCGAGACGTTCCCCGTCGGCGGCACGGCGGCGCCGGGCGACTACGTCGTGAAGGTCGCCAGCCCGCTGGCCGATCTCGCGGCGCAGGCCAAGGCCGCCTTCAAGGCGAGCGTGCCTGCCCCGGCGCCGCTGAGCGAGACGGTGCGCGTCTTCGACGCCAAGGCCATCGCCGATTTCCTGGCCGCGAAACCCGAGGTGACCATCGCTATCGGCTCAAACGATTTCCGCGCCGCCGCCGAAAGCCTGGCCAAGGCGCTCGGCGGCAAGGGCGTGAAGGCCCGCGTTGCCGACGAGAAGCAGGTCTTCAAGCGCGTCCGCTACCCGCGCGTGTGGGACCCGGAGTGCTACCTCTGGAAGCCCGAGGGCGCCGAGAAGCCGCCGGACGGGCCGGTGGCGGTCAAGCTCACCCTTGAACTCGCGGAGGACGGCCGCACGGCCGCCAAGGCCGAGGACGGCAAGGACCTGGGCCGGGAGTGGCGCAAGCCCAAGACGCTCGTCACCGTCGGCCCGCTGGGCTACACCGATTACAGCGGCGACACCGAGAACTGCTACGAGGGCGGGTGCGTTCTTTACATGGACGAGAGGAACCAACTGCGCGTGCTCAAGGGCACGCGCCGCGAGGTCAAGACGACCCCGGAGTTCCGCGCGAGGTGGTCGCGGCCGTGGAATCAACTGTCGGTCCATTACGGCGGCTACCAGCTTGTGCCGGAGCTCACGGAAGGCTACTCGTCGCCGGACCACCTCATCCTCCTGGGTGACTCGAAGCGGAGCGAACTGGTGGCCGCCATCCAGGCCGGCGGCTTGCTTCTCCAGGTGGCCGACGAGAAGTACCCCGGCCCCGGCAAGGCCCTCCTGGCCTTCGTCTGGAGCCCGTTCGCCGTCGAGAAGAACGCCATCTTCATCGGCGCCACCGACGACGCCGGCCTCTCCGCCGGCATCGCGCGGCTGCTGAAGATGAAATAGCGCTCCAACGCCGCTTTGCGCGGCGGGTCTCCTGACCCGCCGCGTGAGTGCGTTTGCGGGCCCGTCAGCCCAGGTCGATGCACGGGGGGGCGGGAGACCCCCCGCGCACGGCGTCCAGGGGCGTTTCAGGAAGAGGGAGTGCGGCGATGACCGTTATGAGCCTCCATGTTCACGCGATGCTTGGCTTCCTCGTTTGTGCATGGCTTGCCTGCTCGGCGGCGGCGGATCTGCCGGCGGGCTCGGCCCCGAAGGCGCTTGAGTTCGAGCATTTTCCCGACCGCCTGCACGCCTTCGTGTGGCGGAACTGGAACGTGGTCGAGCCGGCACGCCTCGCCAAGGTGCTGGGCACTTCCGTGGAGAACGTGGCGGCGGTGGCGGAATCGATGGGCCTTCCTCCCGCCGCCCCCATCCCGCCCGAGCAGCAGGCCCGCGGCTACATCACGGTCATCCGGCGGAACTGGCACCTCCTGCCGTACGACCAGCTGCTCGTCCTCGTGGGCATGTCCGAGGACCAGCTTGCCTATACGCTGCGGGAGGACGATTTCCTGTTCATCAAGCTCGGTCTGCTGAAACCCTCGTGCCCGCCCCTGCGGTACGGGCCGCCGACCGACGACGCCGGGCGGCGCGCCGCCGAAATCAAGCGTGTCGTCGCGGAGACCTTCGGCGACGAATGGCGCGAGCCCGGCGAGCCGCGGTTCGCTTTCGTGCAGGACTTGAGTCGCCCCGGGCCGTCTCGGCCGGCGCCGCCGAAGCCTGCGGCGGGCCTGCGGTTCATCTACTCCTATTGCGCCCTCTACGGCGACGCGCTTGTCAATCCGGACATCGATCCGTACCCCGACGGCCTCCTCGAGCGGCTCTCCAACCTTGGGGTGAACGGCCTCTGGATGCACACGGTGCTCAGCACGTTGGCGCCGAGCGCGGCGTTCCCCGAGTTCGGCGCCGGCCACGCGGCCCGCCTGGCCGGCCTGCGGAAGCTCGTCGAGCGGGCCAAACGCTACAACATCTCCATTTACCTCTATGTGAATGAGCCGCGCGCCATGCCCGCGGCCTTCTTCAAGGACCGCCCCGGGATGCGCGGCGTGCAGCAGGGCGACCACTATGCCCTGTGCACCTCGTCGCCCGAGGTGCGCGAGTGGATGACGGGCGCGCTGGCGCACGTCTTCAAGAACGTCCCCGGCCTGGGCGGCGTCTTCACGATCACGGCCTCCGAGAACTTCACGAATTGCGCCTCCCACGGCGGCCAGAAGAACTGCCCGCGGTGCAAGGACCGGACGCCGGCCGAGATCATCGCCGAGGTCAACGCCGCCATCGAGGCGGGCGTTCACCGGGCGAGCCCCGACGCCAAGGTCATCATGTGGGACTGGGGCTGGGGCGACTGGGCGGGCGATGCCATCGCGCGGCTGCCGAAGTCGGCCTGGTTCATGTCGGTGAGCGAGTGGTCGAAGCCGATTGAGCGCGGCGGCGTGAAGAGCGAAGTCGGCGAGTATTCCATCTCCGCCGTCGGGCCGGGGCCGCGGGCCACCAGGCACTGGGCCCTCGCCAAGCAGGCGGGGCTGAAGACGGTGGCCAAGGTCCAGTTCAACAACACGTGGGAGCTCTCGGCCGTGCCGTACCTGCCCGTGCTCGACCTCGTGGCCGAGCACGCCGAGGGCCTCGCGGCGGCGGGCGTCGACGGCATCATGCTCGGTTGGACGCTCGGCGGGTATCCTTCGCCGAACCTGGAAGTGGCCCGGCGGTTCGACCAGCGCCCGCCGCCCGCGCGGGAGGCCGTCCTCGATGCCGTGGCGCGAGATCGCTTCGGCGCCGACGGCGCGCCGCACGCCCGGAAGGCATGGACGGCGTTCAGCAGCGCCTTTCGCGAGTTTCCGTTCCACGTCAGCGTGCTCTACAACGCCCCGCAGCAGTACGGGCCCGCGAACCTCCTCTGGGCGGCGCCGAGCGGCTACCGCGCCACGATGGTTGGATTCCCGTATGATGATGTGAACACCTGGCGCGGGTCGTATCCGGCCGAGGTGCTGGCCGGCCAGTTCGCGAAGGTGGCCAGGGGCTGGCAGGAGGGGCTTCCGCACCTTGCCCAGGCCGCCGAGAAGGCGCCCGCGGACCGCGCCGCCGACGCCCGGGCCGAGCTTCGCTTCGCCCAGGCGGCCCAGCTCCACTTCCGCAGCGTCTCGAACCAGGTCCGCTTTGTCCTGGCGCGCGACGCGCTTCTGAAGAAGGACCCGCCCTCGAGCGCCGAGCAGCGGCAGGAGCGCCTCAAGGAGATGCGCGAGGTGCTGGCGGATGAGATCCAGGCGGCCCGGCGGCTCTTCACCCTGGCGCGGCAGGACTCCCGCATCGGCTACGAGGCCTCGAACCACTATTACTATCTGCCGATCGACCTGGCGGAAAAGGTCGTCAACTGCCGCTACATCCTGGACCATCGCCTCGCCGGGATGGAATAAGCCCGACTTGAGACTGTGCGCGGTGGGTCTCCTGACCCACCGCGCGAGTGGCGATGCGCGCGCGGTGGCGAACGCATACGCGCGGCGGGTCGGGAGACCCGCCGCGCACGGGAGATGATGGGACACGGGAGCAGCAGGATGTATCTTGGAATTGACATCGGAACAACCAAAGCGGCCGCCGTGATCGCCGATGGCGAGCGGCGGC
>JAPLML010000098.1 GCA_026387055.1 Planctomycetota bacterium
CATCGGCTCGTGGGGCGTCCTGGGCGACGCCGGCAAGTTCTCGACCAACCTCCTGGAGACGCTCTGGGCCTACGCCCACTACACGGGCGACTGGGACCTCGTGAAGGAGCGGTGGGCGATCGTGCGCAAGCTCTTCTGCACGCCCGCCGAGACGAAGTGGGTCACCTTCGGCCGCGAGGCCATCGCCGAGATGGGCGACGAGGCGCCCCCCTGCCTCGCCATAGCCCGAATGGCCTACCGTGTTGGTGACATAGACATGTATAGCTACGCTTCGTATCTGTTCGCGCGCGAGCTCACACATCACTGGGTCAAGCAGCGGGGCGCGGCCTACTACCGCGCCAGCCAGCCGTGGCACACGATGGAAGCCATGCCCGAGGAGGCGTACCTGACGAACCTCTGGGGCGACCTGGCCGCCTGGCAGATCGACGGGCCGACGTACCCCGCGAAAACCGGCGAGCGGCAGTACACGAACCGCTGGGTCCGCTTCAAGAACGAGGACGTGGGCCGGTTCTACCGCGACTTCCTCCTCGCGGACGTGCGCCAGGAGCTCGACGTCCTCACGGAGCGGTGGGAGCCCAGGCGCCGGTTCACCAACGATTCGCACATCATGCCGAGCCTGGTGCAGTTGCGGTCGCTCCTCCTCAACGAGCCGCCGGCGGACCTCGCGAAGATCGCCACGCCCGACCAGTTCGCCGGGCCGGCCAGCGGCGTCATCGCCAGTTGCCTCGCGGTCCTGAGGACCAGCCACCCCACGCGCCGCGAGCGGCTCATCCCGGCGGGCGACCCCACGCTCCTCGCTCCGGGCCTGGAACGCGAGGTCGCCGGGCCGAACACCTATCTCTGCCAGGCCGTCCAGTGGAGCGTCAAGGACGTGAAGCTCAAGGCCATCCGGCCCGTGTGGCCGACGGTGACGTGGTGGGGCTGGAAGACCCCCAAGGGAGACCGGTGGTCGTTCGGCCAAGTCGTCCCGGCCCCGGACATGGTGCCGATCGACATCCAAGCCGTGCCGCTGAACTGGAACACGCAGGTCGTCGCCTACACGCTGCCGGAAAGGTGAGCGCGTGCCGCTTCTGGAAAGGTTGTGTCACTTGATGAACTTTCGCTCAATCCTGTTCCTGGTGCTGGTTTTCGCTTTCACCCTCACCTGCCGGGCCGAGGAAAAGCCCTCCCTCCGCGCCGCCTGGCAGATGCCGCCCGTGTGCGACCCGCTCGCCGCGCCGCGGATCAAGGACCTCAAGGAGGAACTCCGGCAGACGGGCTACCGGCTGGTCATCGCCATCCATCCCGACAAGCCGCCGAGCCCCAAGGGCGAGTACCTGCCGCGGGACCTTTACGTCATCAACGCCGACGGCACGGGCCTCAAGCAACTCACCGATACGCCGGATGGAGAGGAGCGGACCCCGCGCGTCTCGCCCGACGGCAAGTGGTTCACGTACAATTACGGCGATATGCTCGTCGACGTGAAGACCCTCAAGACCCGGCGGCACGACGGCGGCTACGTCTGGGCGCGCGACAGCCGCCGGACCGTTTCCTGCGAGAAGGGCGGCATCGTCTACACCGACATCGAGACCGGCAAGGCCGGCGACCCGGTTCCCGTCAAGCGCCGCGTGGACATCGTGGACCTCTCGGCCGACGGCCGGTGGTTCATCTTCGAGATCCGCAACTACCTCGGCGCCCAGTACACGATTGACTTCATGCCCGCCGAAGGAGGCGACATCCGCAAACTGCCCAACCATCCGGTCAAGGCGGGCGAGTGCCATCCGGCCTTCTCCCCCGACGGCCGGTGGATGTGCTGGAACGGCGGCGAGAGCCTCGCCGTGCGCCGCTTCGACCCGTCGCTGCCCGACGGGACCGACGGCAACATCACCACGCTGCCGAAGGAGAAGATCGGACAGGACCCCTGCGGCCGCTGGTCGCACTGTGGGCGGTACATCGCCTACGTCAAGATACCGCACGCGGGTAACTGGAAGGTCCACAGCCCGCTGTGCATCGTCCGGGTGGCGGACGGCGAGACGGTCACGCTCAGCCCGCCCGGCTGGGTCGGGCATCACTGGGACTACGACTGGCTCCCCCCGGCGGAAGAATGATGATCATGACAAAGCTCGCCCTTGCATCCTGCATCACGGCGCTTGTCCTGTTGGCCGTATCATGCAAGCAGGCGGATCAGCCTCCGCCCGCGACCGCCGCCCCGCCCGTCATCACCACCCCCAGCGGCGTAACGATGGTTGCGATCCCGGGCGGCTCGTTCGAGATGGGAAGCGCCGCGAGCCGCGAGAAAGACGAAACCCCGCACAGCGCCTACGTCAGCGCGTTCTACATGGACCAGTATGAAGTGACCCAGGAGCACTTCGAGAAGGTGCTGGGCCGGAACCCCTCGCGGTGGAAAGAGCCGAAGAACCCCGTCGAGCAGATCCGCTGGAAGGACGCCGCCGAGTACGCCAGCGCCCGCTCGCGCCTCGAGGGCCTCGAGCCGGCGTACGACCCGAAGACGTGGCGCTGTAACTTCGAGTCCGCCGGCTACCGCCTCCCCACGGAGGCCGAGTGGGAGTACGCCTGCCGCGCGGGCACGCGGACGGAGTACGCTTTCGGCGACGCCCCCTCGGCCCTCGGCGAATACGCCTGGTTCAAGGAGAATTGCACGCGGAGCCCCCGGCCCGTCGGCGGCAGGAAGCCCAACCCCTGGGGCCTCTATGATATGTATGGCAATGTCTGGGAATGGTGCAACGACTTCTACAAAGAAGACTCCTACGCGTCGAGCCCCGAGCGGGACCCGCGCGGGCCGCCAGGCGGCGAGACGCGGGTCCTCCGCGGCGGATGCTGGAATTCCCGCGCGTGCATGTGCCGCTCGGCCTACAGCAACGACGAGAACCCCGGCTACACCGACGCGTGCTTCGGCCGGGACGTGCACGTCTTCGTGGGCTTTTCGAGCCCGCCGCGGGAGCGGCGGGAGACTCTCCCCTTCGGCATCTCCCGCTGCTTCCGCAGCGGGCTCGGGCGAAGCCCTGGCGCGCGAGTCAGCGGGCCTTGCGCCCCTCGCGGTACGCCTCCAGCGCCGCGGGGAACGGGCCGAGGGCGCGCTCGAAGATGCCGAGCGAGTACGCGATCGCCAGGCCGTAGTTGGTGATCGGGACGCCGGCCTTGCGGCAGCGGATCATCCGCGAGAGCATTTCGCGCCGGTTCCACATGCACCCCCCGCAATGGACGATGAGCTTGTAGAGCGCCAGGTCGTCGGGGAAATCGTGGCCCTGGACGCTGGTGAACTCCAGCTTCCCGCCGACGTACTGCGTGAGCCACCGCGGAATCTTGACGCGGCCGATGTCCTCGCCGATGGGATGATGGGTGCACGCCTCGGCGATGAGCACGCGGTCGCCCGGCTTCAGGGAATCGATCGCCAGCGCCCCGCGCACGAGCTCCGGCAGGTCGCCCTTGTACCGGGCAAAGAGGATCGAGAAGCTCGTCAGGAGCACGTCCGGCGGCGTGTCGCCCGCCACCTTCAGGAACCCCTGCGAGTCGGTGACCACGAGGGCGGGCGGGCGGTTCAGCCGGTCGAGCGCGTCGCGAAGCTCGCGCTCCTTCACGACCATGCAGTACGCGTCGACGTCGAGCACGTCGCGGATGGCCTGGACCTGCGGCAGGATGAGCCGCCCTTTCGGCGCCTCCAGGTCGATCGGCACCACGAGCACCACCAACTCGCCCGCGGGCACGAGGTCGCCGATAATCGCCGGCGCGTTGATGAACTCCTCCGGCGCGGTCCGGATGAGCGCCTCGCGAAGGTCCAGCACCCCCTCGCCGCGGCTCGCCACGGTCCGCACGAGCGGGATCTTCAGGCCCTTGAGGCGCGCGGCGGTATCGGCGGCGGGCAGGCCCAGGTCGGCCTTGTTCGACACCACGATGAGGGGCGCCTGGCGGCGCCGGAGTTCCTCGAGCATCGCCTCCTCGAACGGCCCCCACTGGCCCGCCTCCAGGACGATGATGCCCACGTCGGTGCGGTCGAAGACCTGGCGCGTGCGGGCGACCCGCATCTCGCCCAGCGCGCCCGCGTCGTCGATCCCCGCCGTGTCGATGAAGAGGACCGGGCCGACGGGCAGGAGCTCCATCGGCTTCTCGACCGGGTCGGTGGTGGTGCCCGCCACGTCGGAGACGATCGAGACCTGCTGGCGCGTCAGGGCGTTCAGGAGCGACGACTTCCCGACGTTCCGGCGCCCGAAGATGCCGATGTGCAGGCGAAAACCTTTCGGCGTTCCTCGCATGTAGTGATTTCCATCATGTAGGCCGGGGCAACGCCCCGGCAGCGTTCGGTGCGTGCAGAGCACCCGTGCGGATTCACCATGCCCCTTGCTTCCTGCCCTCTCCCCTTGCGGGAGAGGGGTCGGGGGTGAGGGGGCCTGGCGGCGATCGCCCTCACCCGGCTGCGCCACCCTCTCCCGTCAAGGGAGAGGGTAAACCGCACTGCAACACTGGACCCATGCCGAGCACGCACCCTACGTGTTGTCCTTCTTCGGCGGCGAGCCGAGGCGGGTGACGGCCTCGGAGGAGACCAGGGCGTCGAACTGCGGGCCCGTCAGCAGGCCCCGGTCGATGACCACCTGGCGGACGGTCTTGCCCATCGCCTGGGCCTCCCCAGCCACGCGCGTGGCCGCCTCGTACCCGATCCCCTCGACGAGGGCCGTGACGCTCGCGGTCGCGCTCTCGACGTGTCGGCGGCAGCGCTCGGCGTCGGCCGCCAGGCCCGCCACGCACAGCGTCCGGAAGATCAGGCACGCCCGCGCCAGAAGCGTGAGGCTCCCCAGCAGGGCGTCGGCGATGACCGGCAGGAAGGTGTTGAGTTCGAGGTTCCCCATCGAGCAGGCGATGGTGATCGTCTGGTCGTTGGCCATGACGACCATGGCCGCCTGCGAGACGGCCTCGGGGATGACCGGGTTCACCTTGCCGGGCATGATCGAGGAGCCCGCCTGCCGCGGGGGCAGGCGCAGCTCGCCGATGCCGCCCTCCGGGCCGGACGACAGGAGCCGCAGGTCCGTCGCGATCTTGAGCAGGTTCGACGCCAGGGCCTTGAGGATGCCGCTGACCTCGACGAAGGCGTCGGTGTTCTGCGTGGCCTCGACCAGGTTCTCGGCCCGCGCGAGGCCGAGGCCCGTGATGTCCCGCAGGTGGTCGATGGCGCGGAAGATGTAGGTCCGCGGGGCGGCCAGGCCCGTCCCGATCGCCGTGCCGCCGAGGTTCACAACCCGCAGCCGCTCCTCACATTTATAGATACGCCAGCGGTCACGGGCGAAGGCCTCGGCGTAGGCCGACATCTCGCGGCCGAGCGTCGTGAGGACCGCGTCCTGGAGCTGCGTGCGGCCGACCTTGACGATCCCCGCCATCTCCTTCTCGCGCTTCTGGAACTCTTCCAGCAGCGCGGTCGCCTCCCTCTCCAGGCGGCGCAGGAGGCCGATGGCCGCCACGCGCAGAGCCGTCGGGTACGTATCGTTCGTCGACTGGTGCAGGTTCAAGTCGTCGACGGGGTCGAGCGCCGCGTAGTCGCCGAGCGGGCGGCCGAGGATCTGGAGGGCGCGGTTCGCGAGGACCTCGTTGACGTTCATGTTCGTGGAAGTGCCCGCGCCGCCCTGGAGGGCATCGACCACGACGTGGCGGTCGAGCATCCCCTCCATCATCTCCATGCAGGCGGCCTCGATGGCGCGGAACTTCTCGTCGTCCCAGCGTCCGAGCTCGTGGTTCGTGCGGGCGCAGGCGAGCTTGACCGTCCCGTAGGCGTGGACGAGCGCCGGGTGAACCGGCCGGCCGGCCAGCGGGAAATTCTCGATCGCCCGTTCGGTGTGGATGCCGTGAAGCGCATCCGCCGGAACGTCGCGCTCGCCCAGAAGGTCACACTCTTTGCGGTATTCAGCCATGGGGCAGCCTCACATGATCGATTTTCGATTTTTGATTTTGGATTTTCGATTGAACGGCGACCGCTCGCGCCGCGCAAGCACGACGGCGCACTTGCCTGCGCGCCTTTCAAATCTAAAATCGAAAATCTAGAATCTAAAATTAGAAGTACAAGTCTCTCTTCTCCGTCGTGCGGATCGCGTCCAGCCGCCGCAGGAGCTCCGCCTTCGCCGGCCCTTCCTCCAGCCGCGCGACCTCTTCCGAGATCAGCCGCTCGCCGGCGGCGCGGGTCTCGGGCGAGGCGTAGTCGGTCAGGTACTCCTCGAGCGTCGTCAAGGCGTTCGGCGTGCAGAAGCGCTTGATGAACCCAGGGATGGCGAACTCCATGAAGTGCTCGCCCGTGCGCCCGACGCGGTAACAGGCGGTGCAGAAGCTCGGCACGTAACCGTCCTGGATGAGCTCGCGGAGCACGGCGTCGAGGGGGCGGATGTCGCCCAGCTCGAACTGCTCGCGCTCCATCACCTGGGTGTCGCCCGCCTCGGTGTACCCGCCGATCTCGATGCGGCTGCCGGCGTCGATCTGCGACACGCCGAAGCCCAGCACCTCGCGCCTGAGGCTCGGGTTCTCGCGGGCCGTGCAGATGAGGCCCGTGTACGGCACGCTCAGGCGCAGGATGGCGATGAGGCGCTTGAACTCCTCGTCCTTCACCAGGTGCGGCCACTCCATCCTCACGCCGCAGGCCGGCCGCAGCCGGGGGAAACTGATCGTGTGCGGCCCCACACCGTACCGCTCCTGGAGGTGCAGGGCGTGCGCCACGAGGCCCAGCACCTCGAACCGCCAGTCGGCCAGGCCGAAGAGGACGCCGATGCCGACGTCGTCGCAACCGGCCTCCATCGCGCGGCTGGGGCCGTCGAGGCGGAAGAGGTAATCGGCCTTCCGCGTGCCGGGCGGGTGCAGGCGGGCATACGTCGCATGGTGATAGGTCTCGTGGAAGATCTGGTACGTGCCGATGCCCGCCTCCTTGACCTTGCGGTAGCCCTCGGGGTCCAGGGGCGCGGCGTTGACGTTGACGCGGCGGATTTCGCCGCGGCCCGTGCGCGTCGCATAGACCGTGCGGACGCAGCGCGCGATGAAATCAGCGTCGTAGGCCCCGTGCTCGCCGAAGACCAGGATGAGCCGCTTGTGCCCCGCCCGCTCGAGGGCCTCGACCTGCGTGCGGAGCTCGCCGGGCGAAAGGGTCCGCCGCACGGCCTCGGCGTTCGAACGCCGGAAGCCGCAGTAAAAACAGTCGTTCACGCACCGGTTCCCGACGTAGAGCGGCGCGAAGAGGACGATCCGGTTGCCGTACACGTCGCGCTTGAGCCGGCGCGCGGCCTCGAAGATCTCCTCCGCCCGCTCGGGCGCATCGGCGGCCACGAGGGCGGCGGTCTCCTCGACCGTCAGGGCCTGTTTGGCGAGACTCTTGGCGATGATCTCGCGCACGCGGACGGCATCGGATTTCGTTTCGCCAACCAGTCGGGTCAGCCGCGCGTCGTCAATGAAGTCGACCGCGCCGGCACTCAGGGTCATGGAAGCCATCTTACTCATCGTCATCCCTACACTTTCAAGAACGCGCCTGCCAAGGCGGGCGGCTGACCAACCCCCTGCTTAGCCCCGCGTGAATACACGCGGGGCCGCACCGGCCCGGCGTGAGGCACCGGGGCCGACCCCCACCCCGCGCCCCAAAGCAGCAATTCTCCGCTTGAGGCACGCATCGCAGTCGCCCGGCGTCTCGTAGAGGCACGCCTTCGCCGGGTAAATCTCGTACTTCGCACGGTACTCGAGCGGCGTGAGGTTCGGCATGACGACGTTCGCGCCGCGCTGAAGGCCCAGCTCGCGCCCCTCGGCCCGGTTCAGCGTGGCCAGGGCGGTCGTGCTCGGGATGTTCGCCCCCGGACACACGAGCTGCGCCAGGGCCACCACCTTGTACGTCATGAGTTCCGTGTTCGGCGCCTGCTCGCCCGGCGGTGCGCAGCCGGCGTCGGCACACCCCAGCGGCGTGGCCGGGTGCGGGAGGAACGGACCCACGCCGATCATGTCGAGGTCGAGGGTGCGGAACATCTCCACATCGTCCGCCAGGTCATCGTAAGTCTGGCCGGGGATGCCGATCATGATGCCGCCGCCGATCTCGTAGCCGAGTTCCCGCAATCGCCGGAGGATGGCCGCGCGGTCCGACGGCCGCCCGGCCAGCGGCGGATGAATCCGGTCGTACAGCGCCCGGTTGGAGGTCTCGAATCGCAGGAGATACCGATCGGCGCCGGCTTCGCGCCAGGCCGCCAGGTCCGCCTCCGGCCGCTCGCCGAGGCTGAGCGTCACGGCCAGCGGCGCGAGAGCCTTGAGGCGGCGGACGATCCCGGACATCCACGCCGTCTCGATGCCGTAATCTTCGCCCGACTGGAGCACGACCGTGCCGTAGCCGAACGCAACGGCCTGCCGCGCGGCGGCGAGGATCTCGCCGGCCGTCATACGGTAGCGCGCCAGGGCGCAGTTCGACGCCCGCAGGCCGCAGTACAGGCACTCTCGCACGCAGAAGTTTGATATCTCGATGAGTCCGCGCAGGTGGACCTCGTCGCCGACGTGCCGGCGGCGCGCCGCCTCCGCCCGGCGCCAGAGGTCCTCCAAGCGCGCCGGGGCCTCCTCCCGCAGCCAGGCCTGGATTTCAGCACGGTTCATGGCGCCGCCTCGGGGTTGACGGGCTCGCGCAGAACGACCGTGAAAGTGCTCCCCACGTCCGGCTCGCTGACCACGGAGACATCGCCGCCGTAGAGGGTCGCCAGTTTCCTGACAATCGAGAGTCCCAGGCCGCTGCCCAGGATGTGGCGGGTCTTGTCGGTCTTGAGGCGGACGAACTCGGCGAACAGGCGTGCCGTGTCGTCCTTCGTCATGCCAATGCCCGTGTCGGAAACGGCAACGACCACCGCGCCGTCTTCGCGCCGCACCGTCACCCGGGCGCGGCCGCCGTCGCGGTTGTACTTGACGGCGTTCGAGACGAGGTTGTTCAGGATGATCTCCAGTTCGCCGCGGTCGGCCTTCATCGTGACGGGCGGTTCGGCGTCGAGGGCGATCGTGATGCCGCGGGGGGCGGCCTCGGGCGTGGCGGTGTCGATCGCCGCGCGGGCGATTTCGCCGACGTTCACCTCGGCGAACTCGCGGCGCTTGAGGCCGGACTCGATCCGCGTCATGTCGAGGAGGTCGCCGATGAGCTTCCTCATCCCCTCGGTGCGGATGAGGCTGCGCTCCAGCATGCGACAGTAGGCCGCCTCGTCCGAGCCGACCGAGCGGTCGCGGATGATGCGCAGGTATCCCTCGACCGCCGCCAGCGGGGCCTTGAGCTCGTGCGCCAGGACCGAGATCAACTGGAACCGAACCTGGCGCTTTTCCTGGGCGAGCTTCCGCGCCTGCTGGGCCAGGATGACGCGCCCGGCGCTCTTGCGGATCGTGATCTTGAGCTCCTCGGGCGTAAACGGCTTGGCGAGGAAGTCGTAAGCGCCGCGCTTGATGGCGCTGACGGCCGTGTCGAGCGACGCGTAGGCCGTGATCATGATCGTCAGGATTTCGCCCTGGTGGCCCTGGAGCCGGTCGAGCACCTCCAGGCCGCTGATGCCGGGCAGCTTGTAGTCCAAGAGGAGGATGTGCGGCGGACGCGCGGCCACCTTCTCGAGCGTCTGCTCGCCCGTCTCGGCCTGCTCCACCTCGAAACACACGTCCACGTTGACGTCGGGCAGCGAGACGGTGAAGTCGCGCAGGGCCCGGGCGACCCCCATCCGCATGCCGGGCTCGTCGTCGGCCACCAGGATCCTCAGAGTTTCAGACATAGCTATCCTTTCAAGAATCAGCCGAGATCGTCGGCGGCGGCCATCGTCGTCTTACGTGGCCCGTTGGCGGCGCCGGTCAAAGCCTCGCACCCTTCCTCGAAAACGCGCCCGGCAAGCCGGGCGGCTGAATGCTCATTGGCCGGGCATGCCGCCCTACTCCTGCCTGCCCTTGCGGGGCAGCGTCACGGTGAAGGTCGCCCCCGTCGGCCCGGCCGCCGGGTCGGCGTTCGATGCCACGCCGATCTCTCCCCGGTGCATCTTCACAATACCATACGTTACGGCCAGGCCCAGGCCCGTCCCCATGCCGATCTGCTTGGTCGTGAAGAACGGCTCGAAGATCTTGGCCTGGTTCTCCTTCGGAATGCCGACGCCGGTGTCGGCGACCACGAGGCGGATCCGCTCGGCGTCGCCGCAGATCCGGATCGCGACGGCGCCGCCGTGCGGCATGGCCGCGTAGGCGTTCGACAGCAGGTTCGTGAGCACCTGGATGATCTGGTCGCGGTCGACCTCGGCCGCGGGGTCCCCGGTCTCGATCTCCACGCCGACGGTCACGCCCTCCGGCGCGGGGACCGCCTTCAGGCTCCGCGCCACCAGGTCCGCCAGGTCCGTCGGCTGGAGGAGCACCTTGTTCTGGCGCGCGAAGTGCAGCAGCCCGGAGACGATCTTCTTGCACCGATCCGACTGCTCGGCGATCATCTGAAGGTCATTGTAGAGCTGCGACTTCCTGTCGCACTCGTCAAGCAACAAGTGGGCGTACATCAGAACGACGCCCAGGGGGTTGTTGACCTCGTGGGCGATGCCGGCCGCGAGCTGCCCCATGCTGGCCAGCTTCTCCGACTGCATGAGGGCCTCCTGCGCGCTGGCCAGCTGCTCGTTGGAGACCGCCAACTCGCGGACGGCCCGCTTGAGCTGCTCGATCGTGTGCGGCAGACACATCTCGCTCTCGGCGAAGCCCTTGTAGATGGCGACGGCGTGCCCGCGGCAGGTGTCGTAGCCGCACGCGCCGCAGTTGAGCTCGTCCTCGGGGGTGAACTTGCCCATGCGGGCCATGATGTCGGCCAGTTGCGTGGCGACGGGGATGGCGATCCGCTGATCGTTGGCCGCGAACTGCCGCCCGAGGTCGAGATCGGCGAACCGCTCCATGTCGGCCCGCCACCGGTCGCGGTCCACCGCCAGCGCGCGGCGCCGCACGTGCTGGCTGACGCGGGAGCGGCGGCTGAAGTGGGCCGTGTGGCCGCTCATCCCCGCCCCCGTGATGCAGCCCTTGCAGCAGAGGACCTCGAGGAGCTTGGCGTCGAGGTCGCCCGTCTCGAACTCCTCCAGGGCGATCACGAAGTTCTCGCGGCCCTCGGCGGCCACGACCTGCCCGGCTTGGAGGTCCTCGGCCACGCCGGCCGCCTGGAGGAGGCCTCGCGCGACGGGCAGCAGCCCCCCGGCCATCGCGCGCGGCGGGTCGAAGTCGCTCCCCTCCACCGACGCCGGCCCGATCCCGGTCTCCCGCAGCATCTCGCGCAGCTCGACGAACGTCAGCACGGCATCGACCTCGCCGGCGATCCGCTCGCTGGCCGCCTCCCCCTTCTTCGCGATGCACGGCCCGATGAAAACCGTCTTCAGGCCCCCGCCGTGCAGGCGGTGAAGCACGCGCGCCGTCGCCACCATCGGCGACGCGATCGGCGCCAGCGCCCCGACGAGTTGCGGATAATACTTTTCTACATATCCGATGAGCGCCGGGCAGGTGGTCGCAATGAACCGCTGGCCCTTCGTCTCCTCCAGGAGGCGGCGGTACCTCTCCGCCACGAGGTCCGCCCCGAAGGCCACCTCGTTGACGAGCTTGAAGCCCAGCGCCCGCAGCATGCCCACGAGCTGCCCGTCGCTCCACTCGGTGAACTCGGCCGGAAAACTCGGCGCCACCATCGCCGCCACCGGCGCGCCGCCCGCCAGGAGCTCGCGCACGCGGGCGGCGGCGCTCTGGACCTGCTTGGCGTGCTGGCTGCACACCCGCACGCAGTTGCCGCAGCCGATGCACCGTTCGGGAATAACCTCCGCCTGGCCGGTGGCGATCCGGATGGCCTTGGCGGGGCACTCGCGCACGCACGTGTAGCACACGCGGCAGCGCTCCTTGATCGTCGTCACCAGCGGCGTCGTCGAATGTCTCATGAGGTCTGCCTCGCACAACCGGAAAGCGGGTCCCTAGATAACCACCTCGCGTTTGGCATAACGGGTATGCAGCAGTTCGCGCCCGCGGGCGCTCAGCGGCTTGCCCAGGAGATCCTGGTACAGCCGCTGGACGGCGCCATTCGCATGGGCCGTCCGGATCGGCTCATCGGCATCGAGGCCGTAGAGCGCCTCGGCACGGGCCCGCACGGCCTGGGCTGAGGCGCCGACCGGCTGTCCGCCGCCGGCCACGCACCCGCCGGGGCACGTCGCCACTTCCACGAAGTGGAGGGACCGCCACCCGGCGCGGATCTCGTCCAGGAGCCGCCGGGCGCCGCCCAGGCCGCTGACCACGGCCACGCCGAAGTCCCGTCCGCCGACCCGCAGGCGCGCCTCCTTGACCCCTTCCGGCGCCCGCAGCGCCTGGAGCCGCAGGTTCGGCAGGTCCTTGCCCGTGAGGAGAAAGTGGACCGATCGCATGACGGCCTCCGCCGCGCCGCCGGCGGCGCCGCACAGCTTGCCCGCCGTGCTGCGCTCGCCGAACGGCTCGTCGGCCGGTTCCGGCGAAAGGGCCGCCAGGTCCACCCCGCGCATGCGGAGGATCCGCGCCAGTTCCCGCGTCGTCAGGACCGCGTCGACGTCGGGCCGCCCGCCGCAACCCATCTCGGGACGCTCCGCCTCGGCCTTCTTCGCCGTGCACGGCATGACGGCCACGCTGAAAATCCGCGCGGGGTCCACCTCGGCCTGCTGCGCGAAGTACGTCTTGATAAGCGCCCCGAGCATCTGCTGCGGGCTCTTGCACGTGGAGAGGTTCTCAAGGAAGTCGGGGCGGAACTCCTCGACGAACCTGACCCAGCCGGGGGAGCCGCTGGTCAGCATCGGCAGGGGACCGCCGCGGGTGATCCGCTCCACGAACTCCGCCGCCATCTCCATCGCCGCCAAGTCCGCCCCCAGCGCCCCGTCGAAGACGCGCGCGAAACCCAGTTCCCTGAGCGCCGCCGCCAGGGGGCCGGCGACGTCGGTCCCCGGCTCCAGGCCGAACGCCTCCCCCAGGGACACCGACACCGCGGGCGCGAGCTGGACCACGACGAGCTTCGCGGGGTCGTCGAGCGCGCCGACGACCTCCTTGACGTGGCTCTGCTCGCGCAGCGCGCCCGTCGGGCAGGTCATGAGGCACTGGCCGCAACCCACGCAGCTCGAGAGGTTCAGGCTCTCGTCGAAGGCCGTGCCGATGCAGGTCCGGGATCCGCGGCCGTGAAAGTCGATGGCCGCCACACCCTGGATTTCCTCGCACACGCGGACGCACTTGCCGCACAGGATGCACTTGGCCGGGTCGCGGACGATGGACGGGCCCGCCAGGTCGATCTTGCGGTCGCTCTTGGCCCCGACGTAGCGCCGCTGGCGGACGCCGAGATCCTCGGCCAGGCGCTGAAGCTGGCAGGCACCGTTGCGGAAGCAGTAGAGGCAATCGTCGGGGTGGTTCGCCAGCAGCAGTTCCACGATCGTCTGGCGGGCCCGCACCGCCCGGGGGGAATGGGTCATCACCTTCATCCCCTCCTCGACGGGCGTCGCGCAGCTCGGCGCCAGGCGGCGCCTGCCTTCGACCTCCACGACGCACAGCCGGCACGCGCCGCTCGGGAACAAGGCCGGCACATCGCAGAGGGTGGGCACGCTGAGCCCCGCCCGCCGCAGCGCCGCCAGCAGCCTCTCGCCTTCGCGGGCGCGGAGCGGCCTCTTGTTGACCTCAATCGTTACCACGGTCGACGCACCTTAGTAAGACATTTTCGATTTTAGATTTTAGATTTTGGATTTGGCGGCCGAACGGCGCGATGCCGTAACAATCGCCACGAGCTCGTCGGCTTCCGCAAGCAGAGGCCCGACACGACTTTGCGGCATGAGACTGCTCTCGATGATGAGTTCCAGCCAGTAGACGCTCTCGTCGGCTTCCTCCTCCGCGATCGCAAGCTTGGCAATAAAGTCCGCCCCGGACCTGGCCCGTCATGCCGCCCGGTAATTGGCGCCGACAGAGCATCCGCACCGCAAGAGCTGGCCCCCGATGGTCCGGCCGTCGGGCGTTCTCGGCAAAGCGCGTACCAGCCGGATGACCCGAAGGGCGAACTGCTTCATCCTCTTTTTCAGTTCATCCTCGGTCATGCCGTCCTCGTTACGGCAAGCGCGTTCGGCGTCGCGTCCACCAAATCGAAGATCAAAAATCTAAAATCGAAAATGGCCCAAGTCGCCTCGCCACGGCGAGTCTTCGACTTCGGCGGCCCGCTAAACGTCTCCCGCCGTTCGCGTTTCACTCCGCACTCCGCCTTCCGCCCTGCCGTTCTCGAGTTCCGCGCACACGCCGGCGGGGCAGCGCCGCTCGTAGACGTGGGCCTCGTACTCGTCGCGGAACCACCGGAGCGTCGAGAGGACCGGGTTGGCCGCCGCCTGCCCCAGGCCGCAGAGGCTGGCGTCCTGGATCACCTCCGCCAGGCGGCTCAGGTACACGACGCCGTGGAACCGTTCGAGCGCGCCGAGGCCCTCCTCCATGCCGCGCGAGCGGGTGACGCGCTCCAGGATCTCCAGCATGCGGCGCGTGCCCTCCCGGCACGGGATGCACTTGCCGCACGACTCGCGGTGGATGAAGTCCGTGAGGAACCGGGCCAGATCGACCATGCAGGCATCTGCATCCATGACCACGAGGCTGCCGGAGCCCATGGCGGCACCGAGGTCGCGCAGCGACTCGTAATCCAGCGGAACGTCGAGGTGCGACGCCGGCAGGCACCCGCCCAACGGGCCGCCGACCTGCACGGCCTTCAGCGACTTCCCGCGCGGGACGCCCCCGCCGATGTCGAGCACGATGGCCCGCAGGGGCGTGCCCATCGCCACTTCCACCAGGCCCGTCCGCGCGACCTTGCCCGAGAGGGAGAGCACCTTCGTGCCCTTGCTCGCGGCCGTGCCGACCGAGGCGAACCACTCGGGCCCGCGCGCCAGGATGGCCGGCACGTGGGCGAGCGTCTCGACGTTGTGGACGACGGTGGGCTTTTCGAAGAGGCCGCGGGAGGTCGGATACGGCGGCCGCGGCCGCGGCATGCCGCGCCGGCCTTCGAGGCTGTGGATCAGGGCGGTCTCCTCGCCGCCCACGAAGGCCCCCGCCCCCTGCTTGATCCCAATGTCGAGGTCGAACCCGCTGTCGAGGACGTTGTGCCCCAGCAGGCCGCACGCCCGGGCCTGGCGGATGGCCTCGGCGAGCCGCCCGACCGCGCGCGGGTACTCCGCACGGATGTACACATAGGCCTCTGTGGCGCGAATGGCGTAGGCGGCCGCGGCGATGCCCTCCAGGAGCCGGTGCGGATCGCCTTCGATGAGGGCCCGGTCCGTGAACGCCCCGGGATCGCCTTCGTCGGCGTTGCAGATCAGGTACTTCTGTTCGCCGTGGCCGGCCAGGGCCAGTTTCCACTTGGCCCCGGTCGGAAATCCTGCGCCGCCGCGGCCCCGCAGGCCGCTTGCCGCCACCAGGTCGCACACCTCCTCGGGCGTCCGGCTGCAGAGGACCCCGGCATAGGCCCTGTACCCGCCCCGCGCGATGTACTCGTTGATGTCCGACGGGTCAGCCACGCCGCAGTTCGCGAGCACCCGTCGCGTTTGCGGCGCGAAAAACGGGTGCTCGTCGAGGTACGGGACCGCCGGCCAGGGCTCAAGCCCGTCCGCCCGATGCTGGCCGATGACGCCCGCCGGCGGAATCCTGCCCTCCAGCACGTCGTCCAGGAGGCCGGGGGCCTTCTCGGACGTCACCGGACCGAAAGAGACCCGCGTCCGGCCCGGCAACTGCACGCCGACGATCGGTTCGGCGCTGCACAGGCCGAGGCAGCCGACCTCGACCACGTCGGCGTCCACCTTCCGCCCGGCCAGCCGGCGGCGGACGGCATCGAGAGTCCGCCCCGCGCCCGCCGCCTGGGCGCAGGTCGCCGTGCCGACGAAGATCGCCGGCCGCGCGAGCTTCTCGCGCCGCGCCGCGGCCGCGCGCTCGGCGTAGTGCCGGCGGCAGCCCTCGTCCTCGTGACACAGGGGACCCTCGACCAGGCAGGCCACGCGGTCGGGGCACGGGCGGCTCGCCCCGTGCCAGCATCGGCGGCAACATTTCTCATCAATGAGCCCGGGCATCGTCGCACGCCTTTGCACGGCAGGAATCCAAAACAGCGCTGAGGGAATCCGGCGTCATGCCCGCGTGGAACTCGCCATTGACGGCCACGACGGGCGACTGGGCGCACGCGCCCAGGCACGCGACCGCTTCGAGGCTGAACAGGCCGTCGCGCGACGTCTCGCCGGGGCGGAGCCCCAGCCCCTCGACGACCGCCTGGAGGACGCGGGCCGAGCCGGCCACGTGGCACCCCGTCCCCCGGCACACCTGCACGTGGAACTTCCCCGGCGGCCGGAACCGGAACTGGCTGTAGAACGTCGCCACGCCGTAGACCTTGGCGGCCGGGAGGTTCAGGTGGCGGCTGATCTGGAGGATGGCCTCGCGCGAAAGATAGCCGCGCGTCTCCTGGACCTCCTGGAGGAGGGGGATCAGGGCGTCTCGCCGCGCCGCCGGATGGCGGCGGAGGACGGCGTCGACGTCGGCGACGGTCATGCCGGGGGCTCCTTCCGCGTCCGCCCGGCGATGGGCCGCCCGAAGTACGCCACCTTCTCAAGGGCAACGGTCATGTCGATATCCTCGACATATACATTAGGAGACACCCGCAGGCGGACGGGGGCGAAGTTCAGGATGCCCCGCACGCCCGCGCGCGTCAGCGCTTCCGCGACCCCCTGGGCCCCCGCCGCGGGAACCGCGATGACGGCCACGGTCGCCGTCTGGCCCTTCAGGACTTCCGACAGGCTGTCCATGGGGTAGCACCGGCAGCCATGGATCACGCGGTTGACCTTGTACGGATCGCTGTCGAAGGCGGCCACCACCTGAAGGCTGCTCCGGCGCGTGGCGAAGTACGAGAGCAGCGCTTTGCCGAGGTTCCCGACGCCGACCAGGACAACGCTCTGCCCGCCCGGGACGTCCAGGAAGTCCCGGATGCTGTCGGCCAGGCGCGCGACCTCGTAGCCGTTGTTCGGAGTGCCGGAATAGCCGACTTCCATCAGGTCGCGCCTGAGCTGGGCGGCCGTGCCCCCAGCCATAGTCGCCAGTTGCTGCGAGAACACGCTCCGAACGCCTTCGCCCTCAAGAACCTTCAGCAGTCGCCGGTAGAGACTGAGGCGAGCGATTGTCTTGTCGGAGACCATAGCAGACCCCTTGTTCATTTCAGAACCGGTCGCCCTGTGAGGAAAGTAACGCTGTTACGCTTTTCACAATCAGTATACGCCAGCCTGCCCATCTGTCAAGAGCAATCTCGGGCATGGTTCACAAGCCCCCGGCAAAGCCGGGGGAATGGCGCCGCCGGAGACCTGTCCCCACGCGGTGCGTGGGGCTTGTGAACCATGCCCAATCTCGATCGTACGTGTTCCTGCGATTTGTCCCAGTATCATGGGATATGAGGATTGAGCAGTTTCAGAATTCGCGCGGCGGGCAAGACTGCCCGCCGCGCGACCTCGCCCTGAAGGGCGGTTCTGAAACAGCTTCTAAAGCTGACCTTCGCGCTGGGCCTGGATGTAGTTCATGCAGTACGGGTCCTGGCCCGTCAGGCATGACGCGGCCAAGGCCGTCGCCCTGAGGTCGGGCTCCAGCGGATCAAGGATCGCCGCCGACAGGCCGGCGGCAATGGCCAACGTGAGGAAGGCGCGATTCAGGTGTTGGCGCTCGGGCAGGCCGTAGGAGATGTTCGAGAGCCCCACGATGGTCTGCACCCCGCCGCCCTTGGCACGCAGGTCGCGGATCATCTCGAGGCACTGGGCGGCCTGGTCGGGGTCGGTCGCAATCGGCCGCACGAGCGGGTCGATGAAGATCCTCTCGCGCGGCAGGCGGGCCTTGTCGGCGGCGGACAGGATCTTCTCGATGGCCCGCCACCGGGCAGCGCACGAGTCGGGCATGCCGGAATCGTCCATCGCGAGGGCCACGACCCTGGTCTCGAATTCGACGGCCAGGGGAAGCATCGCCCGCAGGCGTGCCTTCTCGCCGCTGATCGAGTTCAGGAAGGCCGAGCCTTTCGGCAACAGCTTGAGGCCCGCCTTGGCCGCCTTCGGGTTGGCCGTGTCGATGCACAGCGGCTTCCCGGTGGCCGCGCGGATCGTCTCGACGGCCCAGACCATGAGCTTCTGTTCCTCTTTGGGCGAGAGCGCGGCGTTCACGTCGATGTAGTCCACGCCGGCCTGGGCCTGCCGGCGGGCCTCCTCCTGAAGAAAAGCGGCATCGCGGACGGCCAAGGCGTCGCCGATGCGCTTTCGCGTGGCATTGATTCTTTCAGCGATAATAAGCATGGCGCCCCCATCGACAAACACGCGGTCGCCTCCGGCTCCCCGCTAAACGCGCGGGCCGCGCCGCGTTTAGCCGCGGCCGGTACGGCCGCGATAGTTGTTCGTCGCCGTGCCGGCGACGGCTCAACGAGCGGCCCTACTTCGCGTTGGCAGTGAGGCCCGGCCAGTCGTCGGTGCGGAAAGGCGACGCGGGCAGGCCCTCCTTGTTGTACAGGTTGCACTCGGGGTTGTCGGCCCAGGCGTAGCGGACGGCCACGGGCGCGGCGACCTTGTCGCTCGAGACCACCACGGTGTCGCCCTCGATCCTGGCGTCGGCCCAGACGAACTTCCTGTCTTCGCCCGCGACGGCAAAGCCCGTGAGCTTGTCGCCCCTGGCCCCGAGGCCTCCGCCGACGTGCGTGAACTTCAGGCGGACCTTGTTCCCATCGACTGTCTTCGATTCGTACATCGGGCCGGAATACTCGATCTTCCTGCCGTACGCGATCGCCTCGGCGGCGAGGGCCAGCCGACGGCCCACGTCCTGCTTGTTCTTCGGATGGATGTCATTCGCCTCGCCGATGTCGATGATGACCGCCTGGCCCGTCTTCGGCAGGTTGAGGGTCAGGGTCTGGGCCTCGCGGAGTTCGGCCCAGCTGCTCTCGCCCGGATCGGGCTTGCGGGCCATGAAGTTCGCCAGTTGGACGAAGAGGAACGGGAAGTCGCCCTGGCCCCAGTTCTTCCGCCAATCGGTGATCATCGTGGGAAACAGCTTGCGGTACTCGTACGCCCGGCCGGCGTTCGACTCGCCCTGATACCAGATCGCCCCGGCGATGCCGTACGGAAGGATCGGCGCGATCATGGCGTTGTAAAGGACCGACGGACGGTTCGGACCCGTGTCGGGATCGCGCGGCGGCTGCGGTTGACGCGGGGCCTGCTTGCCTTCGGCCTTGGCCTTCTCGGCGGCGGCCTTCCACGTGGCCATGACCTGCTCGCGTTTCTTCTCCCAGTCCTCCTTCTGCCTGGCATACCCGCTCAGCCCCTGGGCATGGCGGTCGATCGCGACTTTCAGGACCGGATCGCCGGCGAGGGTCGGCCCGCTGGTCCAGGCCTCGGCGTAGGTGCCGCCCCAGGACGTGTGGATGAGGCCGATCGGCACACCCAGGTCCTTCAGAAGGTCGCGGCCGAAGAAGTACGCGACCGCCGAGAAGCCGGGGACGGTCTCCGGGCCGCACTCGGCCCACCGGCCCTTGCAGTCGGTCTGCGGCTGGTCGGTGGTGGCCTTGGCGACGGTGAAGAGGCGGATCTTGGAGAACTTCGCCTCGGCGATTTCCTGCTGGGCATTGTTGACGCCGCGGACCGACATCTCCATGTTGGACTGTCCGGAGCCGACCCACACCTCGCCGATGAGGATATCGTCGACCGTGAGCGTGTTCTTGCCGGCCACGGTCATCTTGACGGGGCCGCCGGCCTTGAGGGGCTCCAGGTTGACCCGCCAGCGGCCATCCTTGTCGGCGGTGGCTTCGGCCGTCTGGTCGCCCAGCTTGACGGTGACCTTCTCGCCGGGCTCGGCCCAGCCCCAGATCGGAGCCTTCATGGCCTGCTGAAGGACCATGTGGTCGCTGATGACGGCGGGCAGCTTCACGTCCGCCGCCGCCACCGTGGCAAGGGCCGCCAGGAGCGCCCACATCGCCGCCAACACCGCCAGCTTCGTCCGCCGCATCGTCTCATCCTTTCGCGCTGGAGGAATGGGAACTGCCACGTGCGTACGATACGAAACCGAGACGCCCGTGTCAAATGGTGCTTGGCAAACGAAGGCCGCGGCTTAGAATGCTGGCGCGACCACCGGATGCGGCCGTCTCAGCCCGTGTGATTGTGTCGGGTGGCGTGGCCCGTATCGGTGGCGGCCGAAAGGATAGTGACGGGAGTGACGGAGTAAGAGCAAGGAACACGGCGCCGTCGTGGCCGTTGCTCAGTGCCTCCGTCGCTCAGTCCTTCGGCTCGGGCGGGGCCGCAACGATCGCCCATGGTCCACCATGCGGAGGAAACCCAGACGATGCGAAAGGACGTCAAGGACCGCTACTACCGCGTACTCACCTACCAGCCCGTCGACCGCGTGCCGGACGTCGAGTTCGGCTACTGGCCGCAGACCATCCGACGATGGCTCAAGGAGGGGCTGCCGCTGGACCTCTCGGACGATGAGAGAAACCAGATGTTCAGCGCGCGGCTCGACGCGTTCTTCGGCTTCGAGCCCGAGGGCGTGGGCATTGACCTGCGGCTGGGGATGAGCCCGCCGTTCAAGGAGGAGATCCTGGAGCGCCGCGGCGAATCGGTCATCATGCGCGACTCCGGCGGCGTGGTGGCCGAGCGATACCTCAACGACGTGGAGGCGAGCTCCATCCCGCGCTTCATCCGGTTTCCCGTCGAGACGCCCGCCGACTGGGCGGCGATGAAGGAGCGGTTCCGGTTCGACGACCCCACTCGCGAGATTCCCCGCGACCAGGTGGAGGCGGCGCGGGCCGGCGCCCGCGCGGGCCGGATGGTCAGCGTCTTCTGTTGCGGGCCGTATGGCCAGCTTCGGAACTGGATGGGGACGGAGCGGCTGTCGCTCGCGTTCTACGATTACCCCGCGATGGTCCGCGACATGGTGGAGCACTGGGCGGAACTGTGCGCCCGGCAGATCGAGCGCCTGCCGGAGGACATCGTGATCGATCACGTGGCGTGGTGGGAGGACATGGCGGGCAAGAACGGCCCGCTGGTCGGCCCGAAGCTGTTCCGCGAGGCGCTCCAGCCCGGCTACCGGCGCGTGATGACGGCGGCGCAGCGGCGAGGGTGCGTCCTGGGGATCGTCGATTGCGACGGGAACCCGCACACCATCGTCCCGAACTGGCTGGAGGAGGGCGTCAACATCATGTTCCCGCTGGAGATCGGGGCGGGTGTGGACCCGGCGGCGTGGCGAAGGGAATTCGGCAGGGACCTGCGGTTGAAGGGCGGCATCGCCAAGGAGCCGCTCGTGCGCGGCGGAAAGGCCATCGACCGCGAGCTGGAGCGCGTGCGGCCGCTCCTGGAGGACGGCGGCTACATCCCGCACCTCGACCACCTCGTGCCGCCGGACATCCCGTATTCGCACTACTGCCAATATCTCGACGTAAAGCGGAAGCTGATCGGGAAGTAGGGCGGCGCCGCCGGAGCCCTTACGCGGCGGCCCTCCTGGCCCGCCGCGCGAGTCCCGGCAAAGTGATGTAGCCCAGGGGGTGACGCCGGGGGGAATATGCGTCACGTCCCCTGGGCTTGCTGCTCGCGCCGGAGCATCGCGGCCGTGATGCGCGAGGCGGCGTCGGCGATCAGATCGACGTATTCATCGACCAAGCGTCCGCCCAGCACGAAGGGCCTGAACTGAGACGCCAAGGCCGCGTTCGCCGCCAGCCCGGCCGCAATGCACATCCCCGGGGAGTCGTGCACCGTTTTTCGTGCGGCCGGCGCCGCAGGGACGCTCTGGCCCAGGCGCAGGTTGTACTCTGCCAGCCTCCGCTTGACCTCTCGCAGGCTGACCCCGCCAATTTCGGCGGGCACCCCCTGGAGGCAGCATTCGCAAGTTCCTGAGACAACAGGGGTTACAAGTCCGCGTTCCGGGAATCGGCCCGATGCATCCGGTGCGTGACAACCCGGATTTCTGAACGGGAAACCACGGCTGGACAGGACCCGCCGTCGTTCGACCCGGAGACCCTCGACGGGCGGCACACGCGCCGGCCGTGAACACCAACGCCACGCGGGTGCACCTCATGTCTGTGGCGAGGGTGGCACGGCCACGCGCCGTTGCGTGGCCGTGCATGGTCATGTGGGGGAGCAAGCACGGTCACGCAACGGCGCGTGGCCGTGCCACCCTGGACGAACAGGGTTTGCCACAATATCTCGGCATACCCCGCCACGGCCTTGCGCCGGATTTTCTTTGCAATTCATTCGCGCCGCCTTATGTTCTGGGCCGGGTACGACCCGGCCACCTTACACGTTGAACGAGTCTCAGACACGCAAGGGGAAAACGTGGATTACCGCCAGTTCGCACGCGACCAGATTGCGCACATCCAGAAGACCGTCGGCGCCGGCAAGGCCGTCAGCGCCCTGTCGGGAGGGGTCGACAGCGCCGTCACGACCGCCCTCGCCCATGAGGCGCTGGGGAACCGCCTCAAGGTGTTCTTCATCGACGACGGCCTGATGCGCCAAGACGAACCCCAGACCGTCAGGAGGGCCTTCGCCAAGCTCGGCATCCGGGTCACGGTGATCGACGCCGCCAAGACTTTCTTCGCCGCCCTCGAAGGCCTGACGGACCCGGAGGAGAAACGAAAGGTTTTCCGCGACACGTTCTACAAGGTCTTCGGGAAGGCGGTCCGCGAGTCGGGCGCCCAGTTCCTCCTCCAGGGAACCATCGCGGCCGACATCATCGAGACGAAGAAGGGCGTCAAGACGCAGCACAACGTCCTCGACCAGATCGGCATCAGCGCCAAGCGCGGCTACGGATTCACGACCATCGAGCCGCTGAAGACGCTTTACAAGCCCGATGTGCGGAAGGTCGGCCAGGTCCTCGGCCTGCCTAAGATCATGTACACACGCATGCCCTTCCCCGGGCCGGGCCTCTCGTGCCGCGTCCTGGGCGAGGTGACCCCCGAGCGCGTCGAGATCGTGCGCCAGGCCTGCCGCATCGTCGAGGAGGAGACCGGCAAGTTCAAGCGGTTCCAGGCATTCGCGGTGCTCCTGGCGGACCGGGCCACCGGCGTGACCGCGGCCGGCCGGCGGGCCTTCGGCCACATCGTCGCCGTCCGGTGCGTGGACTCCGAGAACGCCATCACGGCCACCGCCACGCGCCTCACGTGGCCGGTGTTCGACCGCATCCAGAAACGCATCACGAAGGCGATCCCGTCGGTCACGAAGGTGGTGTACGACCTGACGCCGAAGCCGCCCAGCACCATCGAGTACATCTAGCACAGGCAGCGGGGCGACGATGAGCAAGGCGAAAGCGGCGCTGATTCTCGAAGACGGCACGATGTTCGAGGGCCTGCCCTTCGGCCAGGTCGGACGGGCCGACGGCGAGGTTGCCTTCTACACCGGCGTCGTCGGCTACCAGGAGGTCCTCACCGATCCCTCGTACCACCGCCTGCTGACCGTCCTGACGTACCCCATCATCGGCGCCTACGGCGTCAACCGCGAGGACAACGAGTCCGACGCGGCCCAGGCCGCCGGCGTCGTCATCCGCGAGTACAGCCCGTACTTCTCGAACTGGCGGGCCACCGGCTCGCTGGAGGACTTCCTGAAGGCCCGGGGCGTGGTCGGCATTCGCGAAGTCGACACGCGGGCCGTGGCCGTACACCTGCGCGAGCACGGCGAGATGAGGGGCGCGATCGTCTCGGGCGACTTCGACCCCAAGCGCATCGCGCGCGGACTCAAGAAGGCCCCGCCCCCGCCCAAGAAAGACCTCGTGCAGGAGGTAAGCTGGGAGGGCACGCGCCCGCCGGTCGGACCGCGGAAGCACAGGCTCGCGATTCTGAACCTCGGCGTCACCAACGGGCTGCTGGCCCAACTGGCGGCCCTGGGATGCGAAGTCGAGGTCCTACAGAGCACCGCGAGCGCCAAGGACGTGCTCGCGAAGAAGCCGCAGGGCGTCGTCCTGGCCGGCGGCCCGGGGGACCCGCGCGCGGCGGCCTGCGCGGTCGAGACCGCGCGAGCGCTGCTCGGCAAGGCGCCGCTCCTGGGAATCGGCCTCGGGCACCAAGTGCTCGCGCTCGCGCTCGGCGCCGCGATCAAGCGGATGAAGGCCGGGCACCACGGCGTCAACTACCCCGTCCGGAACCTGGCGGCGGGGACGTTGCACATCACCGTGCAGCGGCACAGCTACGCGGTGGACGAGCAGAACCTGCCGGCCGCGGTCGAGGTCACGCACCGGAACCTCAATGACGGGACGGTCGAGGGAATCCGAGCCCGGGACGCGGCGGCCTGGGGCGTGCAGTTCCACCCCACCCCCGACGAGATGGAGAGGCCCAGCCCGGTGCTGGCGGCCTTCTGTGAGAATGGAAAACGGTCGTAAGGACCTCCCGTGCCCAAGCGGACCGACATCAAGAAGATCCTGATCATCGGCTCCGGCCCGATCGTCATCGGCCAGGCCTGCGAGTTCGACTACACCGGATCGCAGGCCTGCAAGGCCCTGAGGGAAGAGGGGTACCAGATCGTCCTGGTGAACTCGAACCCGGCGACGATCATGACCGATCCGCGGATGGCCGACCGGACGTATATCGAGCCGATCACCGCCGAGGTGGTCGAGAAGATCATCGCCCGCGAGCGCCCCGACGGCATCCTGCCGACCGTGGGCGGCCAGACCGGGCTGAACCTCGCCGTGTTCCTGGACCGGGCGGGGGTCTACAAGCGCTACGGGGTCGAGGTCCTGGGCGCCAGCCCCGAGGCCATCGCCCGCGCCGAAGACCGCGACCTCTTCAAGAAGGCCATGCAGGAGATCGGCATCAAGGTGCCCGCCAGCGGCATCGCCACGAGCGTCGAGGAAGGTATGGAGATCGGCCAGCGGATCGGGCTGCCGGTGATCCTGCGGCCGGCCTTCACGCTCGGCGGGTCGGGCGGGGCGACGGCCTACAACACGGAGGAGCTCGAGAAGGGCCTGGTGCGCGCCCTCACAACGAGCCCCATCGGCCAGGTGCTGGTCGAGGAGTCGGTCCTGGGGTGGAAGGAAATCGAGTTCGAGGTGATGCGCGACCAGGCCGACAACGTCATCGTCATCACGTCGATGGAGAACGTGGACCCGATGGGCGTCCACACGGGCGACTCGATGGTGGTCGCACCGTCGCAGACGCTCACGGCGAAAGAATACGTCCATTACGTGAACCTCTCGAAGCGGATCATCCGCAAGATCGGCATCAGCGGCGGCGGCGCCAACATCCAGTTCGGCGGGAACCCCGCGAGCGACGAGATCGTCATCATCGAGGTCAACCCGCGGCTGTCGCGCTCCAGCGCCCTGGCGTCGAAGGCCACGGGCTTCCCCATCGCCCGCGTGGCCACGAAACTCGCCATCGGCATGACGCTCGACGAAATCCTCAACGACGTGACCGGCAAGACCTACGCGTTCTTCGAGCCGACGGTGGACTACTGCGTCTTCAAGGTCGCGCGGTTCACGTTCAAGAAGTTCCCGCAGGCCGACCCCACGATCAACACGTCGATGAAATCGGTGGGCGAGGCGATGTCGATCGGCCGCACGTTCAAGGAGGCGCTCCAGAAAGGCCTCCGGAGCCTCGAAATCAGCCGCTACGGCCTCGGCTTCGACGGCAAGGACTCCCTCGTGCCGGAGCCGAAGGACGACGTCGAGCTCACGCACAAGCTGGTCGTGCCGAACGACAAGCGGCACTTCTACGTCAAGTACGCCATCGAGCGGGGCTGGAGCGTCGCGAAGATCGCCGACCTCT